>CAKRCL010000033.1 GCA_934307335.1 uncultured Dorea sp.
ATCCTGCCGGAGGCTATATCAGCTGGGGGATTGACTCCCACCACTGATACCAGCTTGTTTCTCACCACCTATAGAGGCGGGAGTCATCTCCCAGCTGCTATATCATGCTCCTGCGAAGAAATTTACCAATCCCCACTTTTTATTCGCTTCTGATTGCTGCCAGCGGACTTAATCTCATCGCCCGCAGTGCCGGAAAATATCCTGCTATCATACCGACCAGTACTGCAAATCCCATAGATACCAGCACAAGCCAGATTGGTATGTACGATATATTTCCCTCTACTCCCATAACCGAACCATGCCCGGTCACCATATTGACCACACCTGACATAGCAAAGCTTATAAGATTTCCTATAAGCCCTCCGATAAATCCGATAAATGCTGCCTCTATCAAGAACATCTGCTTTATATTCTTAAGACTACATCCCAGAACTTTGATGACTCCGATTTCTTTTGTTCTCTCGTAAATGGACATCATCATAGTATTTGCAATTCCAATTGCTGCTACGATCAATGAAATAGCTCCAATTCCTCCAAGCACTGCCTGGATAATCGCCATCTGCTTTTTCATGCTCTCCATAAACTCTACATTTGTCTCGACATTATATCCCATTTCACGGATTTGGTTTGCTACATCATTAACATTACTCATGTCATCTACTTTAACCTGTGCAGAAGAATAATAAAATTCTTTATAAGCCTTTCCGGATTTTGTAGATGGCTGTCCCGGTATTACTCTACCTGAAAATTCCTTTTTCAAAACCTGCTTTAACGTATCCAAATCACAGAACACGTAATATGAATTTGAATTATAATCATCCACTCCGCCTGCGACCAAACCACTTGCAGTCACAATATGCTTCTTAGCTGTCGCCGGAGTATTGGATGCCCCTTCGCCATCTGAAGCACCTACCTGAAATCCACCATTTTGGCTATTGTAATATGCATCCTGATCCAGAATCAAAAACATCGAATCTTTCATCAAGTCAATATCAGGAAGTTCTCCTGTCTCCCAATATCCCGAAGAATAATTTCCTCTTTCACTAAAATTCGTCAGTATATTATTTCCATAGACAAGATCTAATTTCCCACTTCCACTCTTTGGAAGGCTCCCTCCCTCCGCAAGTTTGATATCACGCATTTTCAGTCCTTCAGGAGTACTCGCATACAAAGAACAATAGCCTTCATACTTTCCTTTCAGAAGTATTGCAGACGTCTCATAGACCGGAGCTGCCGCCTTTACATGTTCCAGCTCACCAAATTTTTTCACACAATTATCATCAATATATTTATTTTTGTCATCGGAGTTACCTGAGCCTGATGAATCATACATCATTCCGTCTCCGACAGATTCTCCACCTGTTACATTCATGGTCGTCAGGCCTCCGGACTGCTCCATTTCATCATAGACTGATTTCTGAAGCCCAAGTCCAAGAGAAACCATAACTACGATAGATGCTGTTCCGATGACTACTCCGAGTACCGTAAGAAATGTACGAAGTTTTCGTCTCTTAAGATTACTCGCGCTCATCCTCAGAAGATCTATCCAACTCATCCAACAGCTCCTCCTCTTCATTTAACATCTGCTTTTTTTTCTTTTTCTTCATGAATACGATCACAGTTACAACTGCTGCCACGATAACAAGCCCTACGATTACCGGAACAATCGGAAAACCGCCTGTACTTTCTTCAATTTCTCCATTTGTCATCATGTCAGAATCATCTATCGGTTCTGTTACTTCCATTTCAAAGTCCTTTGTTGTCTCGGAAATATTTCCAGATTCATCTTCATAGGACAATGTCATTGTAATCTTCGAATTTCCATCTGTTGCTTTTTCACCTTCCAGCATCGCATCAATAGAACCTGTTGCTCCTGCGTCAACATTTCCAATAAAGACTTCCTGCTTTTTGATTCCATTTCCTTCAAATCTTGCTTTCACATTGTATAATTTGATTCTTCCAAGGTTGTACAGGCTGCACATTACATTTGCTTCACCGCCCACCTCAATACTCTGTGGACTGATTTCAAATTCACTAAACTCAAATCTTGGATCCTGCTTCACCGGAATCGAGATAGATGAAGTTGAATCAATCTGTGTTGCCTGTGAATCTTCGTATTTCATACTCAGATTGATGCTATATGGTTTCTGCAAAAGATCTGCTTTCGCATTCAAATCAATAGAAATATCAGCAGTTCCATTTGCTTTAATTCCATCCAAATAAATGGAATTCGAACCTGATGTCGGAAGAAATGCCGGAGCAGTCGACTGCTCGTCGCTTCCCTCTGTCGGAGCTTCCAGCTCAAATAACATATTCTGGACTTTTGTCTTTTTTGACGTGTTTTTCAAATGTATCGTCAATGTAAAATTGCTTCCCGCATGCACTTCTGCCGGATTTGTATCAAATCCTGTTACAATTACTCTCGGTACAGATCCCGAATCACTTGAACTTCCTCCGTCTCCGCCGCCACTATAAGCAACCGCGCCATCACCTGCAGCTACATTCATATCAGAGCCATCGGAACCACTCCCTGTTGCGCTGCCATTTCCTGCATCACCTTGGTTTTGAGAATTATCTCCCGGTGCCGGATCTGGTGTTACAGTTTCATTTTTCGCATAAACAAATATTGAATCTGTTACAATTGCCTCGTCGCTTCCTTGCACATACACGGAAAATGGAATTGTATAATTATTTTTCTTTGCTCCCTCTCGTCTTGTAAAATCAAAGGAAACACTTTTAGACTCACCATCTGGAATACTGTCTATTTTCTCAGAGTACTGTTTCCAGTCTTTTTCAAATGGCCAGGCACCTGCTTTTTTCTTACTCATATCCGGTGCCACTTCTACATTTTTCAATTCCTGCCCCTGCCCACTATTATTAGTTATTTGTAATGTAAGTGTTTTTGTCTCCCCTGCTTCAAACGTCTGATTATCCCCAACTAAAGATATTTTAACTTTCGGCTTTTCTGCAGCCTCTACCTTCACCTGCAGTCCCGGTAATATCATCGCAGCAATCAAAAGTGCCGCTACGATCACCGCCATCATTCTCCTTGATCTACTCATCTTTCTTTTCCTCCTTATTACCCTCATTCTTTCTGTGATCTTCTATCTTTATAATCTTGCCGTCACTGATATGGAACACTCTGTCGGCATAGGTCGCAAGATGATTATCATGTGTTACCATAACTAACGTCTTTTTTTGTTCTCTCACAACACGCTGCATCAATTCCATAACCTCTTCTGAAGTATGTGAATCCAGATTTCCGGTCGGCTCATCTGCAAAAATAATCTTTGGGTCCACTACAAGTGCACGGGCCACCCCTACTCTTTGTTGTTGTCCACCGGACATCTGATTTGGCATATGTTTCTTATGCTTTCCCAGGTTTACAAGATCTAACATCTGATCTGCCTTTTTCAACCGGACATCTTTTGGTACTCCTCGAAAACTCAACGGTAATGCCACATTTTCCACTGCATTCATCGTCCCAAGCAAATGAAACGATTGAAAAATAAATCCTACATTTTCACGACGGAATTTAACTAATTCCTCTTCCGTTTTCTTCTCAATATTCTCACCGCCGATCACGACCTGTCCCTTCGTCGGTTTCTCCAAACCGGCTAACATATTCAAAAGCGTCGATTTACCGGAACCTGATGTTCCGACGATCGCACAAAATTCACCCTCATAAATATTAAAATCAACTCCGTCAAGAGCACGGACAATCTCATCACCCACCCGGTAGAGTTTGTATAGATTTTTCACTTCTATAACTTTCTGCATATACCCTCCCTTATTATGGCTACTCCTTTTTCATAATCACAACATTTCAATAATATAATTTCATTAAACCATAAAAAAAGAAATTCTTCCGGTAGAAATTATGAATTATTTCTTAAGATTATTCACCTTTTTCCTACTTTTTCATCTGCGGGCTGAACATCACCGAAGCTAAATATCCAAAAACCAATGCTGCACTGATTCCAACCGCACTTGCTTTGAAACCTCCCATGAATATTCCGATAAATCCTTCCTTATCCACTGCCTCCCGAACACCTTTCCAGAGAAGATTTCCGAAACCGCATAAAGGCACGCTTGCCCCGGCCCCGGCAAAATTTTGCAACGGCTGATAGATTCCAGCCGCTCCAAGTACCGCTCCACTACATACCAATAATACCATGATCCGTCCCGGCATCAATTTTGTCCTGTCCAGTAAAATCTGTGTCAGCGCACAGATCAGACCACCTATGATAAATGCTTTTGCATAATCCATAATCGTTCTCCTTCCAAATCCTTTTATATCTCAAATTCCACTATTAACAATGCTCTAACACTATTGCATGTGCGATTCCAGGTACACTTGCCCCTTCATTATAACTAACCGTAGACATAAGCGCTCCTGTCGGCACAAAAAGCACACGCTCCCACTCACCTCGTTCTAACTTTGGAAGGATGTATGCTGACAACGTCGACGCCGCACAACCGCAGCCACTTCCCCCGGCGTGGGTATCCTGTGTACGCTGATCAAAAATAAGCATCCCGCAATCCAGATGTTTTCCTCGAATATCATAACCTTTTTCCAAAAGCAGATCGAACAAAATACTCTGTCCTACATATCCAAGATCTCCTGTGATAATTCTGGAATAATCTTCTGGCGTTCTGCCAAAATCCCGAAGATTCTGTTCTATCGTATTACAAGCTGCCGGTGCCATACACGCTCCCATGTTCTGAGAATCTTTTAGCCCGTAATCCACAATTTTCCCAATTGTCAGACCAGTTATCCTCACATGACTCTTCTTTTCCCCAACAAGAAATGCACCACTTCCTGTCACAGTCCAATGAGCAGACAACGGTCTTTGATTTGCATAGCTTAATGGGAAACGAAATTCTTTCTCTGCGCTTCCGAAATGGCTGGAAGTCACTGCCAGAATATAATCTCCATAACCAGCCGCCACACTCATAGATGCCAGAGCCAACGCCTCTGCTGATGTCGAACAAGCACCATAAAGACCGAACATCGGAATTTGTAATTGCTTCACACCCATGGATGTCGCAACTCCCTGACGCAGCAAATCACCTCCAAACAAATAACGGACCTGATTCTGACTGACATGCGCTTTCCCCATAGCTAAAAGACATGCTTCTTTTTGCATTGCACTCTCCGCTTCTTCCCATGTATGCTCGCCAAAAAGATCATTTTCACCGACCATATCGAACATTTCTCCAATCGGACCTGCTCCTTCTTTCTTACCAACAACCGATGCACTGCTGATCAGATACGGCTGTCTCCTAAATTCTATACTTTGCACTCCTTTTACTAATTCCATGTAATTCCGCTCCCTGCACATTTTTGAATATTTTTTACATGAAAATAGTATTCTTCGATATCTGCCGGATTATTCCTGCAATCTGTTGCTTCTTCTTAATCACATAATATTTATCCATGTATTTTCATAATTACTCTTGATACAATATCCACGATCAAAAAGCCAAACACTATCATCAGGCAGGTCTCCATAAGCAGAATCATATGTGTCACTGCAAGATCCATATTTTGCTTTACGCAGCCATACATCATATAATAAAAATCAGCTCCCGGCATCAGAGGAAATACCGAAGCCGTAAGAAATAACGTAGACGGCACTTTATTGATCCTTGCCATAATAAATGCATACATTCCGACAAATACCGACGCAATCAAAATTCCTTTCAAATAACTGCCGCCAAATTGCCTTACAAGCAGATATGTCGTCCATGTCAGAAATGCACCAATTCCAGAATATATGACTTTTCGTCCTCGGATCTGATAGATCCCCGCAAGTCCGATACTTCCAATCGTCACAGAAATGACTTGAATAAGCCTGTTCGGATTCAATGCTGCACCGCCGGCATTTCCACCGTGCAACATTTTCATTGCTAAAGCAATTCCAAATGCGATTCCCAATGCTCCGAGTACCGAATTCATAATCTCCAGAGTCCCCGATGTAAAGTTTCGCTGAACAACATCTCGCATTCCGTTAACAATTCCAAGTGTACTGATCAGCACCATAACTATTCCAATCATGATACGGTCTGAATGAATCGACAACCCTGTTTTTTCTGCTGAGATAATCACAACTTCTGTCACAAATGCGAGTACCAGATTATAAAGCATTGGATTTTTCTCCTGTTTTCCAACCCAATATCCTGCAAGTGCCATAGCCGCAGATGCCAAAGCAGCTACTACGGCATCAACCGCACCACTTCCAAAAAAAATTGCAAAAGATGTTCCACTGACAATCTGTGCCAACAGCATCCAGCAAAAATCCAATGGTTTTCTGCTCATAATTTCTTCACAACGCTCATGAACCTCCGAAACGTCCGGCGTATGACTACATATATATCTTGACAGATCATTCAGACCATCCAGACGATTGTAGTTCGGACTCGTCATCTCGATATAACGAATTTGTGTAATAATCTCACCTTCCACTGTCTCAACTGTAATCTGGATATTAATCTGCGATGCGTATACATCACTTCTCACAAATCCATAACTTTTACACATCCGATATAGACTATCTTCTACCCGGAAGATTTCTGCGCCACTTTTCAAGAGTCCCTCACCAATATTTAATATTTCCTGTACCATCCGATTGTAATCCATCAACTTATCCCCTTCAGTTGAAATTTTTTTGAAAGTTATCAACCTTTCTTTTATTATAAAACTTTGCCTTTGTCTCCACAACTCGAAAAAAGAGTATATTTTTTCACCACATCTTATGATAATATATCAATTGAAAGCTACGTAGCAACAATTCATTTGCATCATTACGAAAGGATCAACTTATGCAGACATTTTTATTTGTTTTATTTTTGATATTGGCTTTTTTATGTGGATGTTACGGCATTACAGTACGTGCCATCGGCTCCGGCACTGCTTTTTTTGCTGTCTGGCTTGTACTGGCTCTGCTATTTGTTTGTATTTCACTTGGGATCCATCTGAACATCTGGAAAATTCTTCCTGCTATTATAAAAAAATTACTCGTTATCTTTTGTAGTTTGGGACTTGCATCTTTTCTCCTCATCGAAGGGCTGGTTATCAGCAAAATGCATACCGAAGGCCCTGATAATTTAGACTACATCATCGTACTTGGCGCCCAGGTTTACAAAAACGGTCCAAGTCCGGTTCTAAAATTCCGTCTGGATAAAGCTTATGAATACTTAACCAAAAATCCTGATACGCGCTGTATTGTAACCGGAGGGCAGGGTTATAACGAACCCTTTACTGAAGCAAGCTGCATGGCTGACTATCTGACAATGTGCGGCATCGATTCCAAGCGCATCATAGTAGAAGACCGTTCTACTACCACAGCTCAGAATCTGACAAATAGTATGCAACTGATCACAGATAAAAATCCATCCTTAGGAATCCTTACAAATGACTTTCATATGTTCCGTGCTCTGCAGATTGCAAATGCCATGAACATACCGAATGTCCATGGCATTTCTTGCTCCTCTACAAAAATATACCTGCCAAACAACATGTTCCGGGAATATTTTGCAGAAATAAAATTCTTGCTAAAACAATTCATTCATTTATAAAAAGAAATTACACTACTCTCAAAATCTTCAGCAACCAGTACCCAAACCCAAGTACCCAGCTTGAGAAGATTCCATACAAGATCACCGGCCCTGCAATCGTAAATATCTTACAGCCAATTCCCATGACCTGTCCTTCTTTTTGGTACTCAATTGCAGGCGCCGCAACCGAATTTGCAAATCCTGTGATCGGAACCAGCGCTCCGGCACCTCCCCATTTAGCGATCTGAGGATAAATATTAAATCCTGTAAGCAATACACTCAATAGAATCAAAATCATGGATGTCCAACCTGCACTGATGTCTTTTTCGATTCCCAGATATTTGCAATAATTCAAAATCCCCTGCCCGATTGTGCAGATAATCCCCCCTGTGATAAATGCTTTTAACATATTCACCGGCAAATTGTGTACCGGTGTTTTTTGTTTGACATATTTTTTATATGCTTCTTGCTGATTCTCCTTGTACATCACTCAATTTCCCCACCTTTCAAAGAAAAATATCAACGCCCCGGCAGTCTTTCCAAAAGCGATTCCCAATATCAGATATGGTACGCTTTGAATAATTTTGATGCGCCGGATAAATATTGGAAATACATTCAACATTTCTGCAAGCGCCATAGCCCAGCATCCCACAAATATTCCTCCAAGAATCCCGAACACTGCTGCCAGCACATTTCCACCGGGCAGAGGAATATGAAATACCCAAAATACATTTGCCAGAATTCCTCCTAAAGCTACACAATCTTCATAGAGCAAAATATGTTTCCCCGTATGTGTCCGGTCCGCAAAATCAGAAATAACTCCTAATTCGATAACAAATGAAAAAAGTCCACTGGCAACAATCACGCCTGCGCTAAGTCCGATGACTGCCAGTAGGATATTGACTGCCCACATCCAGTTCCTGCTCCTTTCTGGAAATATTCTCGATAAGTGTTGTCTGAAGATCATTTTCATACAAACGCATTTCCACTTCGATCGGCGTTGGATCTACTGAAAATTTTTTCTTGCCAAAATGATTAAAAAACGTCAAAATTCCAATTGTAATTCCAATACTGTACGCAAATTCCAATACCGTAAATCCATCACTTTCTACCCCCGTGACCAATTCATAAATCTGATTGAACATTTTTGTCACACCCACGTCATTGTTAAATGCCATGATGGAAAATGCAGCTCCCATAAAGCTGATCAAAACAACTCCGATTGTTTTCAAAACATACCAGATGCCGCTTTCCTTCGATTGTTCTTCATATGTCACTATAAAATCCTGTTCTCCCAGATTCCGAACTTCAACTTCCGGATATTTTGCATGAATACATTCAATCACCTTAAGAATAGAGACTGCAGCCCGGTTCTTCATTTTTTTATCCACTTCATGAAATCTTAGCAGCTTGATTGTCTTAAGCTTTGGAACGATGACTGGATTCGCACATTCCATAGAAAGCACATCCCCCAATTTCACACTCGGATCTGCAACCTCCACGTTCCGGTCCGCCTTAATGTACACAATTTCTTTACTAGCAGCCATATGCGCCTCCAAAAGTATCTGGCGATCGTTGTATATTTTCTGACTGTCTCACTAATGTTCCTTCTGTCACATCCTGCTTCCTGCCAAAATCACCAAAATAATATGCACAGCCTACAGCTACCGCCAGTAATACAACCGTGATCAGACAGATTCGAAGCCTTCGCCTTGCCTTTTCCATTTTCCTGCACCTTTCTTTTACACATGTCGTTTTCAGCAGTTCTTTGCTACATAACTTGCTGATTTCTATTTAGTATGACTATTTTTTTCAGAAATATGCATTCTCAATTTCCCCAAGATTTTTTTCTCCATCCGTGACACCTGAACCTGCGATACAGAAAGCTTTTTTCCTACCTCTGCCTGTGTCTTCTCTTCAAAATACCGCAGATAAAGAATTTTCTTTTCTTCTGCTTCCAAAGTCTCAATCAAACTGGCAAGCACAATCTTATTGAGTACTTGATCCTCTACTCCTTCCTTTTCTTCGAGCTTGTCCATCAGACGGATTTCCTGTCCGTCTTTTTGATAAATAGGTTTATGAAGAGACTCTACCTCTCCACCTGCATCCAGTGCCATGACCAGTTCTTCCCGCTCAACCTGAAGACGCTCTGCCAGCTCACCTACAGTCGGTTCCCGTCCCCACTGATTCTGCAAATCTTCTTTTAGCAAATATGCTTTGTATGCCAGTTCTTTTAAGGACCGACTGACTTTGATCATACCGTCATCTCGCAGAAAACGCTTGATTTCGCCGGAAATCATCGGCACGGCGTAAGTTGAAAATTTCACATCATAGCTTAAATCAAATTTATCAATTGCTTTAATAAGTCCAATATTCCCAATTTGGAAAAGATCTTCCATTTCCGCACCACGATTACGAAACCGTTTCACAACACACCAGACAAGTCCCTCATTTTCTTCCACTAATCGTGCTCTTGCTTCCTCATCTCCTTCGTGAGACTTCCTGATCAGAGCGATTGTGTGGTCCATAATTTTCTTCCTTTTCCGATAATTTTCGACATTTTTACAAGTGTTCCTTTACCAGGTGTAGATTCCACTTCCAGGCTGTCCATAAAGGCTTCCATAAATGAAAATCCCATACCAGATCGTTCCGCTTGTGCTTTCGTTGTAAAGAGCGGTTCCATTGCCTTTTCGATATCCTCAATCCCAGTTCCATAATCCTCAATCTCTACAAAAAGTGTCTGTTCCGCGGTTCTACAACGGATACAGATATTATGTACTTCTCCTTCATATCCATGTATAATGGCATTCGTCACCGCTTCCGATACTGCTGTTTTTACATCTGATACTTCCTCTACGGTTGGATTTAATGATGTCATAAACGCTGCTACCGTCACTCTTGCGAATGATTCATTACTGGAACGGCTGTCGAAGATTAATTGCATTTCATTCGTGTGATCCATTTACTGTTCCTCCTCTATCATCTCCATTATTTTTGTCACACCGGACATGGTCAAAATTTTTTTGATTCTCTCATTAGAATGGACTGCACAGATTTCTCCTCCAAACATATAAATCTGTTTATACCGCCCCAGGATCATTCCGATGCCAGAACTATCCATAAAATCCGTCTCAGCAAAATCAAATATGATGTAACGGATATGATTGCGCGTAATCAGATGGTCAGATTCCCGGCGGATTTCCTCCGCATTGTGATGATCCAGTTCACGGGGAAGGAAAATCGTGAGACAGTTTTCCTGCACTTGATATTTCAATTTTCGGCCTCCTTTTTATCAAAATGTCACAAAAGAGGGTACGCGGGTTAGCGTATCCTCTTTTGTGTGTTTTGGTTTATTCTATTTTTTAGTTATTGTCATCGTCGTTATCACTGCTTTTTTTGGTGTCGCCGGATTTTTTGCTGTCGCTGTTGCCGGTGCTTCCGTTCTGGGCGTCGAGCGCCTGCTGTGCCTGTGTGGCTGTGTCAGTGTTCGGCCAGGTTTCTATAATCTGTTGATATTTCGCATTTGCCTGGTCTTGTTCGCCTTTCTTCTCGTATCCTTGTGCCAATAATAACATGGCCGCACCGTCATCATAGCTTTCGTCCATCTGCATAACACTTTCCAGATTAGATACAACGGTATCGTAATTGCCTGCTTCATATGCTTCTTTTGCTGCTTTGTACTGTTTTTTGCAGACATCCGGATAAATCTTTCCAGTCAATTCATCGAACTTAGCCCTTCCGACACTTCCCAGCGAATCTCCTTTTACTTTTAACAATTCCTCTGCCATAGCTGCTTTGCTCATGTCTTCGGATTTGTAATGTTCTGAAATATTCATGACCACTTCGTAACTATCCTGTGTAGATGCCGCAGTTGCCTGCGCATTTTCAGTCTCTTCACTAGTCGCACGATAAGTTTCCAGTTCCGTCTTAAGCGCACTGATCTGTGACTTCTGTTCCGCGATCTGATCGCTGAAAGATATCGTCTGCTTATTGATTGATTTTTCTTTTGACGAATCGATAGCCGGCATGATCAAGAACCACATCACTGCAACTCCGACCAATACTCCGATTGCTATATTCGCAACTGTATGAATGCTGGCTCTTTCTTTTACTCCTGATGTTACAGGCTGAATAATGCTTTCATTTCCCAACTGATAGGTAACCGTCTTCTGTTGGTTCTTTGCAGATTCCTTAACACTCATCGGACGTTCTTTTCGGATTTCGGTGAGTTCATGCATATAACGAATGGTCTTCTCATCCGTCGCATCTAACCTGTGTACTTTTCTAAGTATCTGTCTCGCACTGGCATACTGTTCAGTCTTGATATAAAGCAATGCCAGAAGCTGATATGCTTTCACATACGTCGGATGTGCCGTTACTGCTTTTTTTAGCTGGATAATTGCAAGATCTTCTCCACCTTGTCTTGCATACTCCAAACTCTGATTATATCTTTTGACTGCCTGATTGATTTCCTCAAGTTCACCGGGTGTCTCCTGTACTTTACTAATAAAGTAACTGGCTATATTATCTTTTGGCTGAAAGTTCTTGCTTAAAATCCATTCTACAAGAGCTTCTATCACATCTCCGCGTCCATAATAGACCAGTCCCAGAAGATTTCTTGCAGCAAGATTCGCACGGTTATACTGAAGACTCTTCCTTAATGATGTAATGGCACCGGACATATCCCTTACCTGTGCTTTTGACAGTCCGTCATTGTACCAGTAATTCGACTGATACGCTAGTTTTACCTTATAGTCCATATATTTATATTCCCTCTTATTATGCTGCTATTTCGTCTGCTCTACCGCCTCGCGGATAATATCCTGCATATCCGTCAGGTCTTCTTTATATACAGCTTCCTCAATATCTTCTACTTCCAGACTTGGCTGGAATTTCTTCAGTTCTTCTTCGTAATTTAACATGATGACTCCACCTCCTGTAGCGCCTGTTCTACCATTCCGGCCAGATAAAGAGATCCTATACAGTAAATGTACTCTTCTCCCGTGCGCATCTTATACGCACACTTGATTGCTTCTTTCACATCTGCCTTCACATATACCGGACAGTCTGCATATCGCTTAAAAATCTCTCCGAGTTCCTCTGCCGGAACTCTTCTTTTATCTTCAATCTCTGTCACTACAATTGCTTTTGTCTGCAAATGTCTGCAAAGATACTCTATCATTTGTTCATATTTTTTATCGGACACCGCTGAAAATATCAGAATCGGAGAATCTTTCTCACCGAGAGCATTCACACTTTCTACAAATGCTTTGATTGCCCCCGGATTATGCGCCCCGTCAATAACAAAATGATCTGCACGCTCTTCCATACGCCCCTGCCACTGAATTCCGGCAACGGCATCCCGCCACAATTTTTCATGTTCAGGCTTTTCACCGAGCAGGCATTGTGCCGCCTCTATCGCAATCTCTGCATTTGTCACCTGATAGATTCCACAAATCGGTACTGTCCAGATAACATCTTTATCATAAGCATTTGCCCGTGAAAATGCAATATGTTTGCGCGTAACTTCCAGGATTTTGAACGCATTTTCCCCGATTTTTCTACACGGTGCATCGTGTTCCTTTGCTGTCTTTCGAATGACTTCTGCTGCCTCCGGATCATTTCCGTCAAAAATCACCGGCGTTTTTTCTTTAATAATCCCGGCTTTTTCTGCTGCAATTTCTTCGATACTATCTCCAAGTATCATCGTATGATCCAGGCTGATGGATGTAATAATGGTAAGTGCCGGAGTCGGAAATGCATTGGTCGCGTCCAGCCGGCCGCCAAGTCCTGTCTCAAGAACAATATACTCGACATCCGACCTTCCAAAGGCTGTCATTCCCATTCCGAATAAAAATTCAAAATAAGACGGATGCGGGACGCCCTCTTCTTCCATTTTTCTTACAACATCATATACATGTTCAAATACATGATAAAATTCTTCATTGTCAATTGGCTCTCTTCCTATCTGTATACGCTCATTGATAGATATAAGATGAGGGGAAGTAAAAAATCCCGTCTTCTTCCCCTCAGCTTCTAAGATTGCCTGAATATATGCACACACAGAACCTTTTCCATTCGTTCCCGCCACATGAATCACTTTTCGATCAAAGGCCGGTTTTCCAAGCCGCTCTAAGAACTTCCTTGTATGTTCCAGTGTATGTTTCTGTGTAAACTTCGGAATGCTTTCGATATACTCGACAGCTTCCTCGTAATTAACAGGCTTACTATTCATTTTATTTTTCCTCGTTTTCCTGTTCTGTCCAGGATTTACTTGTATCGGTTCCCGTTCCTTCCTGTCTGACCAGCTCTCCATTCTGATAAATGTACTCGTCAGTTTTACGGAATACCGTATTGCTTGATCCCATCTGGACTACAGTAATTACATCGCCCTCTTCCAATTCCGTACTTGGAAGAACGATTCTAGTATTATTTAAAAATGTGCTCTTTTGCTTTTCGCCATTTACAAAAACCTTACTTGATTTTGTAAAATTCTCACCATACAAGCTATAACCTTTTTCCAGATAAGGAACAATATTGGTCAGAGTGACATCTTTCACACCCATCACCATATGGCCTTCTGTAATTGGTGGCTGACCCTTATAAGCATACTGCTTTCCATACAAAATGTCATACTGGAGAAGTTCCAGATCTGCAAGATAATCCTTTGTATTCTGTCTCTGCTGATGATAATTGAAAAATGTTCCGGCATGAATATCCAGACGATTCAACACATCTGCCATCAGCTGGTAAGCCGGAATGTTACGATCCTGCTTCTCTAATCCGATGTTATCCCAGATTACATAATTTGTATTATACAAGTAACGACTCTTTAAATCTTCTGCCTTCAGTCCCATCGTTGGCAAATGGTCTCCGTAAAATACAACAACAGCCGGTTCTCCTCGATCTTCTACTGCTTTTACAAGATCCCCTGCAAACTGATCCATCTCATAGACCATGTTTACATAATATTCCCACTTATTCTTCTTCGCCTCGTCCTCGATGCCTTCCACTTTGATCTTCGGATTCTCGATCAGCTGTTCCTCCGGATAATCTCCATGTCCCTGCACACTGACGGTAAATACGAAATCCTGTTGCTCGGTCGTATCCATAGCTTCCATAATATTGTCTACCAGAACCTCGTCCTTTGCCCATCCATTTGGCGTAAGCTGAAGAATGTTCATAAATTCTTTACTTGTGAAACTGTCAAATCCCATGTGGTCATAAACTTTTGCACGGCTGTAGAAATTACCGCCGTTATTGTGCAGTCCATGAGTTCCATATCCCAGTGCAGAAAGAGCTGTTGCAGCACTCTCACACGGCTGGTTCTTGACAACTGTTTTGTACGGATACTCTCCAGGTCCGAAGAAACGCATATTCATTCCTGTCAATACCTCGAACTCTGTATTCGCGGTTCCGGCTCCTACAGATGGAACTTTGAAATATCCGGAAGAATAATTCTTGTACATCTCATGCAGATTCGGGCATGCATCTTCAGAAGTTGTAAAAAATTCAGCCTCATCCACATCAAAATAAGACTCTAACTGAACCACAATAATGTTTGGCAATTCACTCTGTGAACGACCAGTCTCTTTGATCGTCATCTTGCCGTTATTCGTAATCTGGTCAATGGTCTCCTCATTGTAATCATTTGGCTCATCGATTCCTGTATTAAACACACTGGCCATAAAGCAATATGGAAGTCCATAATCCTGATAAGCAAATGCAATATTTCCAAAATAAGTAGAAAGTACACGCTTATCAATTGCCTGATCTGTAGCAATACTGAACAGCATTGCACATACAGCTACTCCGGCAACTGCCAGCAGACGGTGCATTTTCCCTTCGTATTGTCCCCCTCGACGCCACATAGAGATCAGCCACACGATAACTGCTGCAATACCAACCAATACAATTACAATTTCAAAACCATTAAAATAATTATTGATCAGGCTGACTGCATCGGTCGCTACTTTCAAATCCTGGGCATTGAACGGAGTTACACGCTTCATCAGCATGTAACCGTTACAAACACCAAGAATCATCCAAAGTACACTGAGGATAATCCTGGCAAATACCCTTCGTCTGAATAAATAGACAATTGTAAATGTCATAAATATCATAAATGCATTGTAAAGGAAGACGAGTGGTGTCTCTGTCATATACGTCCACGCCTGAACAGCTGAGTGCCTTGAGATTGCTTCAATCACAAAGTTGATCATGCATGCCAAAAGCGCATGAAATATCAGAGAAAACCGGTTCATAAACTGATAGACTGGTTTCATCTTCTGCGCAAATGCACCATTTTTTCTCTCTTCCAGTATTCTTGCCCTTCGCTCTCTACGTTCCTTCCAGTGTGCTATAACATCTTCCTTTCGCAGCTTTTTCATAATATCCCCTTAAATTTATTTTTTCTGTAATCCGGCAAGACGCTCCTTCACCTGTGCAAGCATCTGCTCATATTTTTCCAGTTTCTCGCGTTCTTCCTGAACCTTTGCAGCCGGAGCTTTACTTACGAACTTCTCATTATTCAACATGCCATTCGAACGTGCAATTTCTTTGTTAAGACGTGCCTCTTCTTTTGTAAGACGCTCTTTCTCCTGCTCGAAATCAATCAGCTCCTCAAGCGGCACATATACAGTTGCATCCGGAACTACAACGGATACTGCATCATCTGCGATTCCGCTCTTATCTGCCTGTACGATAAAATCTCCTGCAGAAGCCATCATCATAGCAGACTCTTTTAATACTGCCAGTCCTTTTGCAAGCTTCTCATCCTCGCATACAACATAGATTGTTGCTTTTCTGGAGTTTGGAACATTCATCTCGGAACGGACATTTCTGACACCTCTTACGATTTCTTTATAATGGTTCAGAATATTTTCATTCTCTGCGTCGTTCCATTTTTCCTCATATACCGGCCAGCTTGACATCATCAGTGATGATTCTTCCGGAACCAGTTTGCTGTAGATTTCCTCTGTAACAAATGGCATGTATGGGTGAAGAAGCTTCAGTGCGTCACCAAGGACTTTCTTCAACGTCCAAAGTGCAGCGTTCGCACTCTTCGAATTCTCATCTGCATGGTAGATTGCATATTTAGAAAGCTCAATATACCAGTCACAGAACTCGTCCCAGATAAAATCATAAATCTTGGAAAGTGCAATTCCAAGCTCGAACTTATCTAAGTTCTCTGTTACATCTTTTACCACATTGTTGCATGCAGATAAGATCCAGCGATCTGCCGGTCCTAAATCCTCTGCCTGTGGCTCTGTGATCTCTTTTCCTTCCATATTCATAAGAATATATCTGGAAGCATTCCATACTTTATTTGCAAAGTTACGGCTTGCCTCTACACGCTCGTTGTAGAAACGCATGTCATTTCCAGGAGCATTTCCTGTGATTAGTGTCATACGAAGTGCGTCTGCACCGTACTGATCAATAATATCTAACGGATCGATACCATTTCCAAGTGATTTACTCATCTTACGTCCCTGAGAATCACGAACAAGTCCGTGGATCAGTACTGTATTAAATGGTGCTTTTCCGGTGTGTGCATATCCGGAGAATACCATACGGATAACCCAGAAGAAAATGATGTCGTATCCTGTTACAAGTACATTCGTTGGATAGAAGTAGTCAAGATCCTCCGTCTCATGTGGCCAGCCAAGTGTTGAGAATGGCCAAAGCGCGGAACTGAACCATGTATCCAGTGTATCCTCATCCTGTTTAAAATGTGTACAACCACAATGTGGGCATTTTTCCGGTGCTTCGGAAGCCACTACGACTTCTCCACAATCCTGGCAGTAGTAAGCCGGGATTCTATGTCCCCACCAGATCTGTCTGGAAATACACCAGTCACGGATATTCTCAAGCCAGTGCAGGTAAATCTTATCAAAACGCTCTGGGACAAACTTAAGTTCGCCGTTCTTAATTGCTTCAATAGCCGGTTTTGCAAGCTCTTCCATCTTTACGAACCACTGCTGTTTAATCATTGGCTCTACAGTTGTGTGACATCTGTCATGAGTTCCTACATTATGAGAATGCGGAACAACTTTCACAAGATATCCCTGCTCCTTCAGATCCTCTACCATAGCTTTTCTTGCTTCGTAGCGATCCATGCCTGCATATTTTCCACCATATTTCTCATTGATCGTAGCATCATCATTCATGATGTTGATTTCCGGCAGGTTGTGGCGTTTTCCAACTTCAAAGTCGTTAGGGTCATGTGCCGGTGTGATCTTAACAGCACCTGTTCCGAACTCTTTGTCTACATAATAATCTGCAACGATTGGAATCTCACGGTCTGTCAGTGGCAGCTTACACATCTTTCCAACGATATCTTTGTATCTCTCATCATCCGGGTGAACTGCAATAGCAGTATCTCCGAGAAGCGTCTCTGGACGTGTTGTTGCGATCTCGAGGAAACGGTCTGTTCCAACGATTGGGTACTTAATGTGCCAGAAGAATCCGTCCTGTTCTTCATGCTCTACCTCGGCATCAGACAGGGAAGTCTTACATACCGGACACCAGTTGATGATTCTGGAGCCTCTGTAAATGAATCCTTTTTTATGAAGGTTCAGGAATACTTTCTCAACTGCTTCAGAACATCCCTCGTCCATTGTGAAACGCTCTCTGTCCCAGTCACAGGAAACACCCATCTTTTTAAGCTGTGATGTGATAGTTCCGCCATATTCTTCTTTCCACTGCCATGTTCTCTCTAAGAATTTCTCACGGCCGAGTTCTTTTTTATCAATACCTTCGTCTTTTAACTGATTGGTAACCTTTACCTCTGTAGAAATAGCCGCATGGTCTGTTCCCGGAATCCAAAGTGCATTGTATCCCTGCATTCTCTTGTAGCGGATCAGGATATCCTGCATCGTGTTGTCAAGAGCATGTCCCATGTGAAGCTTACCGGTAATATTCGGTGGCGGCATTACGATTGTAAATGGTTT
>CAKRCL010000034.1 GCA_934307335.1 uncultured Dorea sp.
GATTCCCGCGGGAATCTAATATTTCTCTTGCGTATACATCTGTAATTGGCAGATATTTATACATACTGATGTCCTCCTTTTCGTAGAGATAGTATGCGCCAAATCTGCTAAATCATGCTAAAAAACCCCGACAATGTGAACCACTCTTCTAATTCTAAATCTAGAGAACAATTCCCTTTGCCGGGGGCAAAACTTTTTTATTTCTTTTTAGTAACTGTTCAGAACCCTTTTTTATTAAATTACATACATAATTATTTTCAAAAATAGAACTAGCAAAAAATATATTATAATAATAACGTATGCAAGAATATCTCTTTGTTCATATACCAGTGGATACATTCTTGATGTTTCTGTACTTCCAGTATATCCCCTTGCCTCCATTGCCAGATCCGAAGACCTTCTAACTGTCATTAGAAATAATGGAAGTAACAGTGTTATGACTCCTTTACATTTTTCTATAATACTTCCTTCTCCAAACTTCGCACCTCTGGCCGCCTGAGCATCCATCAAATAAATTCAATTCATCCAACATAATTGGAATAAATCGAAAAGCAATCATTACAATAACAGACATTTCATGTATTGGGATGCCTAATTTTTCAGTCTTGGAGAAAGCCTTCTCCAAACCATCTGCCAATTCTTTCGGAGTAGAAGTATATGACAATAATGATGCCCCTGTTATCATCAATGCAATTCTTGCTGTCATCTGTATTTCTTTTACTATGCCTTGCTCTGTTACAGAGAATATCCAAAAACTTCCAATCACATCACCAGGTGTATAAAGTATTCTAAATAAAAAAGTAAACAACAAAAGTAAGATAATCCCTCTCAGTCCTCTTAATAAATATCCAAAAGGAACTTTCGCTATTTTGTATAATGTTAATATGACTGCCAGACATAAAAGATACCACAAAGGATTCTTAACAAGAAATAATGAAATAATGTATACAATAGCTCCCATTAGTTTCGTTCTTGGATCCATTCGATGAATTACAGATTCTGAATCAAAATACCTCCCAATTGTAATATCTCGAATCATAGATTTTTCTCCTTTGTCAAAATATTTGCAAGCATTTTCTCTGCTTCTGATACATGAATTGCAACTTTAGGTAATCCACGATTTTTATTATACAGGAAGCTCCTTCAAAAATAGTAAAAGAAAAGCAGACCCCTTAATCGAAGTCTGCCTCTGTTGGATATATTCTATCTCATATCAACTGTATACATTCTATATACAGGCTATCTTGTTACATCAAATACATCGATAAATTGTATCCCTATTTTTATACCTTGAAAATAGGGACTTTAACGAAAATCCACACTTGTGTACTGTGTAGACTTTATTATAGAAAAGGCGGGGGGGCTCCCCACCTTTATCCTATGAATGCAATCATATTTCCATTTTTCACATTTTCACCATTTTTATCCAACATGAAATAATATTTTTCTTACCTCCCGTTCCCTTAACTGGATCAAAATCATCTTTTTCTTGTTCAGTATAGCTAGTTATGTAACCCACTTCTTTTAACCGTTCAGCTAATTTTTTATTTTCATTTGTATCTGCCATTTCAGCATTATGTCTTTTGCTTCTATCAGCAAATTTAGGATATATTTTTGAAAGCTCCAAAAAACAATCTTCAAAATCCGGCGCATTCAAAATAGAACAATATTTAAGCATCAACCTATTTTTTATTTCATCAGTTAATAAGTATGTCCATGCTGTATTAAATACCGATATACTAATTTTTACATCTATCTGGAGTAAATATTGTGCTATACGTGTAGTCATATAATTTTCTCCAAAAACATCCAACAGAACTTCTGCATTAGAAGAATCGAGAGCAGATGAAAGCAATAATGTTTCTAACAATGTTTCTCCCATTGGAATTTTTTCCATTACTTCCAGATATTCCGCTTGATTATACAAAATAAAATCTGGACACAAATCAGGATAAACCTCTTTAATTTCATCATATTTCTTAACATCAAAAGGAATATATTTTTTCTTAATCAAAATTCCCACTTTCTGTTTCTCAACCGTCTCTATTGGAATATCAAATTCCAATTCCAACTGAGGTAATAGTTTTTCAAAAGCAGAATCGTCAATTGCACTTGTAATAAATTCTTCAGCAAACTCTTTCTTTAAACATTGATTCTTTAAACATGCAAGCTGCTCACTGTTTGTTTCAATGTATTGAAGTAGTTCTTGCGTAATCTTATATCTATCCCAATAACATTTGATATTCTCCCATTTCAAGCTTACTTTTTCTTTATCCAATAGCTCATCCCAAAGAATTTTCACATCCTTATCAAAATCAGAATCGAACTTTCCACAGCATTCAGAAATATCATCTACACAAATTTCTTCATGATTCACTAATTCTAAACAGATTTTGGTCTCTTCTGAATCGTTTTCCAACATTCTTTCTAGCAAATCCATTACCTGTTCAACATCTTCCTTAGTATTATTAGGCGTTAATATAATTTTTTTCACATATTGTTTCAAATTTTCTTGTATATATTTGATTAACGGTTCATATCCCAGTGAAATAATTGTTGTATAATTTCGAGTATCTAAACCAGAAAGCATTGTATCATTTTCAAATTCTACAATCCTACGTATCATCGTATCATTTAACTCATAGTACTGATTTTCAAAAACATATCTCAAAACTTCCTCCGAAACATTTTCAATAGAAACATTCATGAAAATAATTCCAAGTGTTTCAATTAAGGAAATCACCTTTTGATCTTGAATAGATGATAGTTGCTGTAATATATCTGGATTTTCCTCTATAAAGCCGCTCATCTTATTATTGTCATTTAATTCAAATAAGCGTTTTGTATCCACGTTATCAATAAGTAACTGTAAATAAAAAATTTTCCTTTCATATGTTATCGATATATTCTGGACAATATCATTCCACATATCTGGCCAACACATTGCTAATAGTTGAATCAGTCTTGCTTTATATTGAGTTTGCTCAATAAATTCATCTATAAACTCCCAACTTTCTACTGTTCTATCAGATAATTGATTGATTAATATCATACGTTTTTCATCATCATTCTCTTCAGACAATAAATATTCCAACAGAATAAAATTGAAAATACTTTTTTGTTCAAATTCATAAGGTTGTAAACGCTGTATAACCATTCCAACTTTTGTCAAATTATAATTATATGGCAGCTTTTCCATATTTTTTACTGCCAGTATATAATTCATATCTTCTTTTGTAATGCTTGTCCCCTTAAAATAATTGATATAGTTTGCGTATTTTTCATCAATGTATCCTCTTCGAAGCATAAATACAAGCAATTTATTTTCAGCAACTTTTTCAGATAGTACATTATGAACTCCAAATTTTTCTATCAGCTTTTTAAGTGACCAGCCTGAAAGTTCATGTACATTCTTCTTCAAATCTTCAATTTCTCTTTTTATTGAACTAACACCTTTTTCTTGGACAAATTGAAAATTTTTAATTCTTTCATAATATAGTTGAAAAACTTCTTGAAAATCACTCACAGATTTTTCCGACTGGTAACAACTCCATGTGTAATACTCAATTTCAACATCCTTTAAGTCCGCAAGTTTCGATAATTCAAACGAATCCTCCATTATTTTACTCACTGAATATTTATCCCAATAGCTTTTCTTAATACTATATGGAATGCCTTGCCAATCCACCATAGCACCAAGCATAGCTGTTTTAAGTTCTTTAACTTGTTCTAAACAGTCATCGTGATATTTTTCCAGTTTCTGTGTAAGTTCATCAATCTCATTTCGCCATTGCATACATTGTTCATATATATATCTTTGCTTATCCTCAAAAGCTTGTTTCACAACTCCTCTCTCCATTTGAAGTTCCGCAAACTCTCGTGGATATAAATTTTTAAAAATAATCAATGCCATCATTGTTTCATCTGACAATTTAAGCTCCTGGTCAGTACGAATCGTTTCCTTATATATAACAAACTCATTATATATATTCTGAAGAATTCGCATATCTTCAACATATGGAGATACATCTAATATAAATTCCTGTGAGATTTCATGAACAATCCCTTTCTTTTCAGATTTCTCAAGCTTTTGTAAAAAGATTTCCCCTGAATTCGTGGAATTTATAATTGGAATTACCGGAATAATAAATTCAAAGAATTTTGTTCTGTCTGTATCTGTAAATATATCATCTCTAATAGCATAAACAAAAACAATGCGCCCTTTAATCCCATCATAGTTGTTCAATAGTATATTCAATTCTCGAAGGTGAATAAAAATAGATGGATCTTCTAAGCGATCTAAATCCTCAAAAAATACAATTCTGTACTTTGTCTCTTCAAAGAAATATACAATTTCATCCATATTTTTATTAAATACAGTTTCCGCTGCTGTTTCAGAATTTTTCAAAACGGTCTCTGCTGGCAATTTTACTTCATTTACTTTAAAGCGAAACAACACCAAACGATATGTTCGAGCGATAATTGCCAATATTCCCACACAAAAAGCAAGGAAAATACTATTCGAAACCATTCCTTTTAATCCAAAATTTCCCCCTGCCACTTCTATTTTTTTGATTATCATTTGAAAAGTATCTGGAAAAAATATAAATTCTACTATTCCAAAGACAAAAAATATCAAAACCAAATATCCCCAGACACGTTTCCAATTAATTTTGTGTAGTTTTCGATATCTGCTCTGCGGGATCTTTTTATAATTGACTTTATAAAATAATTGCTTCAAAATTCCTAATTCTATTTCATCTTGTTCCAATGAAATTTTCTTAGGATTCCCATTTTTATCTGTTTTATTTTCAACAAAAGTTGCCATTGAAACACGAAGAGCTTTCCTTCTAGTAATTCTGTGTTTTTTCAAATATGTATCAATGATACTACTCTTGCCCGCACCATATGGGCCTGCCAGTGCAATATTTTTAACTTTCTCTTTCTTTATCGCCCAATGTAATGCCTTTAAATATTCAGCTCCATTTTCAATATCATCAATAGGCGCCAAATCTGTAAATTCATTTTCCTTTTTCTCTTGTATTCTTTTATTTATTACTTCACGAATTTTCTCCAAAAGCGCTATCGTAGAAATCCCTCCCTCAAATTTAACTCGTAACACTATTGTATCATGAAATATATAAATAACAAAATGAAAAAGTCTTAAGACATTTGGCAGCAACCGTCAGGGCATGAACATCTACAAATTATCCGACCATCTATTCCTTGTTCCTCTACGATATCATAGCTCAAGTCAAGCAGATCTAAAACTTTCGAATCACTGACAGTCTATATTCTTATCGGATATAAACCAGTTCTTTTTTTCTTTCCATCTATATTATTTTTACTACTCATATTCCACACTCAATGTTCCCCTACTGCATACACATATTTTTTCATTATCTGTGTATATAGTGCCTATATTCTATTTCATATCAACTGTATGCACTCCATATACAAGCTATCTTGTTACACCAGTTTACATCAAGAACTAATATTTTCGGTTGCATTGCAAGTACCCCTGCAATTGCCACGCAATGTTTCTGACCACCAGACAATTCGATCGGACTCATCTGATAATATTCTTCTGCTATTCCAACCAGTTCTAAACTATCAATTGCAGACTTTTTTGCGTCCTGTTCGCTCATCCCCAGATTCAGTGGACCATACATCGCATCTTTCAAAACTGTTCTTCCAAATAATTGCTGCTCCGGATACTGAAAAACGATCCCTACTTCTTTTCTAAGCTGTGACAACGGATATTTTTTTTCATATATATTTTGCCCTTCAAAAAAAATCTCTCCACAATCTGCCTTTAATAAACCATTTAAATGCTTGATAAAGGTTGTTTTTCCAGAACCTGATGCACCAATCAGTCCAATGAAATCCCCTTTATTGATATGAAATGAAATATCCTTTAATTCTTGCTGTTGCACAAACTCCGCTTACGCTATTTCCAAATCGTTCCTACCTGGACTCAATAGCAGCACCACACGGCGGCCTTACAACAGATGAGCTTCTTGTTCCTCTCGTTATTTTTGAAAGTGAATGTAAAAAAACTCCCGGACATACAACAAACCTTCGTATGCCCGGGAGTTTTTCTATTCGAAATCCATGTTTCTATGCTTCTACTGCCAATCCTTCTGCCTTCATAACATCGACTACCTGTGCCACATATTTTGCACACAATTCATCTGTCGCAGCTTCTACCATGACACGGATTACAGGTTCTGTTCCACTCTCACGGACAAGAATACGTCCCTCATCACCCAGTTCTGCTGCTACATTGTCAACTGCTTTTATAACTTCCGGATTCTCACGTGCTGTCTTCTTATCTGCCACACGGACATTCTGAAGAAGCTGCGGATAAATCTTTACAGGCTCTGCCAATCTGGAAAGGCTCATTTTCTTCTCCAGAATTACTTCCATGATCATAAGTGAAGTCAGTATTCCATCACCTGTTGTTGCATGTTTGCTGAAAATAATATGTCCGGACTGCTCTCCGCCAAGAGAATAGTTATTCTTGCACATATTTTCATAGACATATTTATCTCCGACTGCTGTTTTTTCATACTTCATGCCAATCTTGTCACATGCTTTATAAAGTCCCAGATTTGACATCACAGTTGTAACGATGGTGTCACCATTCAGGCGTCCATTCTCCATGAGATATCTTCCACACACATACAAAATCAGATCTCCGTCAATCACATTTCCATTCTCATCGACAGCAATGCATCTGTCGGCATCTCCATCATAAGCAAATCCAACATCCAGATGATTCTCTTTTACATACTGCTGCAGAACTCCAATGTGAGTAGAGCCACAATTTGTATTAATATTGGTTCCATCCGGCTCACAATTGATCACATAAGTCTTTGCCCCAAGTGCATCATAAACACTCTTGGCAATCATAAATGCACTACCATTGGAGCAGTCAAGTCCGATTTTCATATCCTCAAATGATCTTGTTGCAAGTGAAATCAGATATCCGATGTAACGGTTTCTTCCTGCTGCGTAATCAACGGTACGACCAATATCTTCTTTTTTTGCCAACGGCAGTTCGTCAATCTCTCCATCGATATATGCTTCAATCTTAGCTTCTACCTCAGCCTCCAGTTTGTGCCCTTTTCCATTAATGACTTTAATACCATTATCATAGAATGGATTATGGCTTGCGGAAATCATGATTCCACAGTCAAAGTTCTCTGTTCTTGTCACATAAGAAACACTCGGTGTTGTTGTTACATGGAGAAGATATGCATTCGCTCCTGAAGCAGTCAATCCTGCTACAAGTGCATATTCAAACATATAACTGCTGCGTCTTGTATCTTTTCCGATTACAACTTTTGCCTTATGATCCTGACCGTAATACCAGCCAAGAAAACGTCCCACTTTAAATGCATGTTCTACAGTCAGAACTTCATTTGCCTCTCCGCGGAAACCATCTGTTCCAAAATATTTACCCATTTTATTATCTCCCAATTATTTTTTTCATTTATTATAAAACTTTTTTCTTTGTGCGTCCATCTTTTTACAAATTTCTCTCGCACAAAGATATCAATTAAAAAAGACAAGGTAATTTCAGGATTTAACAGGCTATCTTCCCATATCCATCCGTCAATTAATTACCTTGTCTATCGTATCCTGTCCAATAATATCAATCAGTGAATGGCTGACTAAAAATTCGTAAAATTTCACCGCTTCTTCCGCAGATATTTCGTTCCTGTGCTTTAAAATCCAATACTTGAGCCCATTGACCAACGTCATCGCTTCATATTGCAGAAATGTATCTTTGCTGATAATTTCTCCCTCTTTAATGTCTATCGGATTGTGCTCTACGACCACACGCACCAATTGGCAAATACTTTGATACAACATATCTTCAAAAGAATTTTGTCCTTTTACTTCAAAAACGCGTGCATAATATTCTTTATCTGCAGCAATTTTCTTAAAAATCATCTCCAGTGCAGACCTTGCCATATTCATCTTTACAAGCTCTGTCGCACTTTTAAATACATCCTCCCATAAAAGCCATTCCATGACTTCGTATTTGTCCTGGAAATAATTATAAAATGTAGGACGTATTACGCCTGCTGCATCTGTAATCATCTTAATTGTAATCTTGTCAAAAGATTTCTTCACGAGCAGTTCTTTAAATTTCTGTCCAAGAAGAGCTTTTGTCATCTCACCTTTGCGTTCCATTACATCTTCTTCCTTCACAACGTGTTTTAAAAATTATTATAGCACAGATTCTGCCCTTTACACAAGGCAGAATCTGTGCTATCAACAGGTCCGTAACTGCAGACTTTCACCCCTCCATGAAAATTTCGCCAGACCCTATCTTGGTTTATAATTTTGATAACCTTTCGCCTCACGCGGATGTTCACTCCAAAGTTTCTCGGCACATTCAGACCAACACTCAGCATAAGTATGACACTTTCCACACAAATGTTCCACAGACTCCGGTGACTGCAGATCCGTAGATTTGGCTCCGGTTTCATGTACCATCTGCTGTAAGAGTTCTGGATTTTCCAACATCGGACATGGTTTCAAATGATTACAGTTAAATGGCTGATGATCTCGGTATGCCATGAACAATGGCTGTCTCAGTGCATCCAGCAAGGAAACTTCTCTAATATTGGCTCCTGAATAATGAATAAATACACAAGGCTCCACATCTCCATTCGGATTAATGTGACAGTAATTTCGTCCTCCTGCTATACATCCTCCAACAAACTCTCCATCGTTCTGGAAATCCATTGCAAAAATCGGTTTTCCTCCATTTGTTGACCGAATTTCACGGACTCTGTGATACATATATTCTCTCTGCTCTTTTGTCGGTAACAATTCCACTGCTGCTTCATTTCCAACCGGCATGTAATGGAAGTACCATGTAAACCTACAGCCTTTTTCAATAATCATATCCAGAAATTCATCTGAGGTAACGGTGTCTATATTCTTACTTGTATAGCATATAGAAGTTCCAAAAATCTGTCCTGATGCCTTCAATAATTCCATAGCATGCAACACTTTTTCATACACACCTGCTCCTCTTCTCAAGTCATTAACTTCCTCAAACCCTTCCAGACTGATAGAGAGTGATAAATTTCCAACTTCTTTCATCTGCTCGCAAAACGCCTCATCCACAAGTGTTCCGTTTGTAAATGCATGAAAAGCACAATCACTATGTTTCTTACATAATTTTATAATATCATCTTTTCTAACAAGTGGTTCTCCACCCGTATACATATAAAAATAAATTCCAAGTTCTTTTCCTTGTGTAATAACACTGTCAAGTTCGTCATATGTAAGATTCAGACGATTTCCATACTCTGCTGCCCAGCATCCGGTACAATGCAGATTACATGCGCTGGTTGGATCCATCAGAATCAGCCATGGAATATTACAATCATATTTTTTTCGCATCTCACGAATTGTCTTTGTTCCATATAATGCTGATTCGTATCCAAGATTCAGTGCTGTTTGGCGGATAACGTGTGGATCCAGTTCATCTAATAACCGATTCACATATTTTACCCATTTATTATTTGGATCTTGGATCATTTTGCGAGTTGCCTCATAATTTTCTTTGCAGAAATTATCTCCCATGTATTTTTCCGTGAGATCCACAAGCTCTAGCAGCCCTTTTTCACGATCTCTCTTTACATGTCTTAAAACCACATCAATCGCTGTTCCGTACGCTGCTCTGGCAGCCTTGTGTGTCAATGTACCCATTTTCATTTCCTCCTAATCTTCATATGCAATACTGAATAATAACATCCACGCCTGCAATCAAAAATAATGCTCCTCCAGCCAGATATGCCTGACTATTATGCACTGTACCCATTCGATATCCTGCATACACTCCTAAAACTACACTCAGCACTGTAATTGGGAAAATCGTCAATGACTGATGAATCATTTCTGCTTCTAGAAATCCCATTCCAATTCCTGCCAGAAATGCATCCACACTTGTGACAAGTGCCAAAAACGTAGTTTTCTTCCAGTCAATTTTGTCATTTCTGCGTTCTAGAATATTTTTCTTGTTAAGACTTTTCCAGATCATATATATTCCTAATCCAACAAAAATCATAACAGTCACAGCTTCCCATTGTTTTGCAATCTTTGAACTGGATGAATTTCGAAAAATTGGTAATAATGTGAGAAGGTTTCCTATAATCAGACATCCCCACTGTATACTTCCAAAAATCATACATAAGCCAAATAGATTTTTTTTATTAATTTTCGAAAATCCAGCCCCCATATATGCCACTGCAACAAACACATCCAGAGACAAGCCTGCTGAGATTACTATGATCTCGGGAACCGACATAATCATCACCTACCTTTAATCTTATTTTATGATGTAGGAAAACTTTTTTGAATGTACAAAAAAAGCAGAACGGTTTTCCAGACGCGACAATTTACTAAATATGTCGCATTGTCTACCTCACAGAATCGAAAAGCGTAATTATAATCTACTTATCAAGAAAGAAAAAACATTCTCTGACAACATCTTTTTATGCTGTCAGAGAATGTTCTATTATTGGGTTTACTTCAATTTTAGAATGCCTCTACATTCTGATTAGTGATGGAACAGGCGAATACCTGTGAAAGACATCACCATATTATATTTATTACATGTATCGATAACATTGTCATCTCTAACTGAACCGCCTGGCTGTGCAATGAATGTTACACCGCTCTTATGGGCACGCTCAATATTATCTCCAAATGGGAAGAATGCATCAGAACCAAGCGCAACGCCTGTCAGTTTGTCTAACCATTCTCTCTTTGCCTCTCTTGTAAACACTTCCGGTTTCTCTTTGAAAATATTTGGCCATGCATCATCTGTAAGCACATCCATATAATCCTCACCGATATAAAGATCAATTGCATTATCTCTGTCAGCACGGCGGATATTATCTACAAATGGAAGATTCATAACCTGTGGAGATTGTCTTAACCACCAGTTATCTGCCTTCTGTCCGGCAAGTCTTGTACAATGAATTCTTGACTGCTGTCCGGCACCGATACCAATTGCCTGTCCGTCTTTTACAAAACATACAGAGTTTGACTGTGTATATTTTAAAGTAATCATAGCGATCGCAAGATCGATCTTTGCCTGATCTGTCAACTCTTTATTCTCTGTTACAATGTTAGAGAAGAACTCATTGTCTATCTTTAATTCATTTCTTCCCTGTTCGAATGTAATACCAAATACTTCTTTGTGTTCAATTGGGTCCGGTACATAATCCGGATCAATCTGAATTACATTATAATTTCCTTTTTTCTTTTCTTTCAGAATTTCCAACGCCTCTGGTTCATATCCCGGTGCAATAACTCCATCAGATACTTCTCTCTTGATAAGTTTTGCTGTATCTACATCACAGACATCAGAAAGTGAAATAAAATCACCAAAAGATGACATACGATCCGCTCCTCTTGCTCTTGCATAAGCACTTGCAAGTGGTGACAATTTTCCAAGATCGTCTACCCAGTAAATCTTAGCCAATGTCTCATCTAACGGAAGTCCTACTGCTGCTCCTGCAGGTGATACATGCTTAAATGATGTTGCAGCCGGAAGTCCGGTTGCTTTCTTAAGTTCGCTGACCAACTGCCATCCGTTAAATGCATCCAGAAAATTAATATATCCAGGTCTTCCATTCAAAACCTGAATTGGAAGATCTTTTCCGTTCTTCATATAAATCTTGGACGGTTTCTGATTCGGGTTACATCCGTATTTTAATTCCAGTTCTTTCATGATATTCCTCCTATTGATTCTTATTTATAATCTTTGTCTCATAAGTTCCAGTTGCAATATCAATGTAACGCACAAAAAGTGAAACTTTATTATCTGCGTTCAAACTGTTCCATACAAGTTCTGTAAATGCTTCCATATCATCCGGAATGCTGACAAGCTTTGGTTCTCCTTCAAAACTTGGAAGCGGATTGCCATCACATTTGTATGTATGGATAAAATGTCCCTCACCTGCTATCGGATTCTCGTAAGCAAATGTATAACGATGTGAACTTTCCGGGTTACCATTATTACTTTTTAAAATAGACATTGCATAGTTATATGTTCCATTCTCAATATGCATAATTCCAGAAATACGAGGAGTATAATTCGGACCATCCGGTTCAAATGTACGGCTTCTCAATGACTGTTCAAATGTGAGCTGTTTGTCCATCCCTTCATAAATCGTATCTGTCTGATCTCCATTTGTCACAATTGTCTTGTTGCCAAGTACTCGTACCGGTGCATAAATAATCAGACTAGGATCTGTCAGCTTAGACGGATCAAACGCCTGAGTACGAATTCCCTCTCCGTCCTCAACAAACACTCTGTTTCGGCTATTCTCACTTCTTCCCATAATAAAATATGCAGTTACAGCCTTTGTTCCATCTGCACTTCTTCCAATGATAATTCCACGTCCAGGGTATGCATTCCCTTGTAATTCTTTTTCAAGATTCAACATTTCCATGAATATTCTCCTCCATAAGTATTCTAATTGATACTGTATCCATTATATAAAAAATAATAATGTTTTTCCAGTCCTATTTGTGGTATATTATAGATAACTATTTGACCATCTTGATAGATGGTTATATATTTTTCAAAATACGGAGGAAGAAAAAATGAAAAAAAAGCATTTGTGCCTTGTTCTAACGCTGATTTTTGCGTTGTTACTAGGTGGATGTGCCAGCGGCGAGACCGCAGATAAGTATATAGGAGACCTGATTACTTCTATTAAAAAAGAGGATCCTTCTTCTTTATCTTCTTTTTTGGAGCAGGGGATTACTGAAGAAAATGCCAATTACGTACTTCAATTTCCAGAAGATTTAAAAGATGCTTATTTAAAATTTCTTCAAGCATCTCTGAACGCAGTAGAATTTGAGATAAACGGTGCTAAAAAAATCGATGATGAACGTTACTCTGTTCAGCTTACTTTTACTCCACTTGATATCGATGCTACTACAAAAGATACTTGCGAAAAATTCATCCCAACCATCTCTTCTGGTGACTTAAACACTGAGATGACAAAATTGCTTGAAAAAGCTACACAAGCTGTAAAAAGTTCACCTTCTTACAAGGATTCCACGCAACTGACTCTTGAAGTCAAGAAATCCAAAGATGGCTACAGTCTTGATGATGAACAATTACAGAAATTATTCTCTGCTACTATGAAAGATATCATGGCTCCTTATGACAGTTTATGTGAGATTTTGGATGCCCAGGATTACCTCACATCCTGTCTGAACGCAATGTTCAAAAATGATGTTGCTGAATATGCCAGGCATACCGGAAAAGACGAGTCTTCTATTCAAGCTGAACTGGAAAATTCCATGTACGCACCGCCGGAAGATCTTAACAGTAATTACACAGAGCGCTATATGGACGCACTAAAAACAATCTGCAGTAATTGCCAATATTCTGTTGGAATCCCGCAAAAACAAAATGGCATCTTCGATTATGTTATTGATGTTACGGTAACTCCTAACACAAGTTTCCAAAGTGCTATGAATGAACTTGCCGCCGGAACATACTATTCTGATTCAGAAGTTGACCGTACACTTGTGGAACTATTAGAAAAATATGCCGCTGCGCCAACATATGGTCCGGAAACAATTGTAACCGTTTCTTTAAATTTCAACACATTGGCTCAAGCTGACGCAGAAGATTCTGAAATCACGAATCTGATCAACACTATACTTCCTGTTGAATAATTTTATTATCAAAGAACCCGCTTCAAATTATTGAAACGGGTTCTTTTTGTATCAAGATGAATATTATTATATGACCTACTTGAAAATATTTATTTTGTAAGAAGCATCAAGATATCATTACTTCTCTGTACAAACGCTGTCATCTCTTCTGGATTGAGCGGTTTATGTGCTAACATAGCCAGATCATATAACTGCTTGCAGATTAATGATGTATTCTCTCCATCTTCATGCTCCTGTACATACTGTACCAGTGGATGATTTACATTCAGGATAAGTGTATTCTCTCCACCCATATCCATTCCCATGGAATCCATACCATACATCTTCATCATCTCCTGCATACGACGGCTCTGCTCGGAAAGTGTCATGATAGATGCCACATTACTGTCTTTCAGTTTTTCAACTTTTACATCCAGCTTATCATTGCCAAGCTCTTTGCGGAATGTTGCAGTCAGACTGTCTACGGTCTTCTGGAATGCCTCTTTTTCATCTTCCGCAACTTCTTCTTTTGCATTATCTGTAACATCTGCATCAATTCTTTGGAACTGTACATTCTGATAACGCTGTTCTAACTGTGTAATAAATGGTGAGTCAATGTTATGTTTCAGAACAACTGCATCCTGTTCTTGTGCACGGAACAAATTGATATACTGACTCTGCTGAATCTCATCTGTCACATAATAAACAGTTGTTTTCTTCTCATCTGCATTTTCCTCTGGCTGCGCATTCTTCTCAACTTCTTTTAATTCTCCGCCATTTTCTTCTACACAATCTTTCAATGTCAGATATTTTCCATCGATATTCTTAAAGAGAACTGCATCTTTCATCTTATCGCAGAACTTCTCATCTTTTAAGCAGCCAAATTTAATAAATGGACTGATGCTGTCCCAGTACTTTTCATAATCTTCACGTTTTGTCTTGCACATACCGGCAAGCTTATCAGCAACCTTCTTTGAAATATATTCTGCGATCTTACCAACAAATCCATCGTTCTGAAGTGCGCTACGGGATACATTCAGTGGAAGATCCGGACAATCAATAACTCCTTTTAATACCATCAGGAATTCCGGAATAACTTCCTTAATATTATCTGCAATAAATACCTGGTTGTTATATAACTTGATGGTTCCTTCAATAGAATCATATTCAGTATTGATTCTTGGGAAATAAAGAATACCCTTCAAATTAAACGGATAATCCATGTTCAGATGAATCCAGAACAATGGCTCCTTGTAATCTAAAAATACTTTTCTATAAAACTCTTTATAATCTTCATCACTACACTCGTTTGGATGCTTTGTCCAAAGCGGATGAATATCACTTAAAGATTCCGGACGCTTTTTAATCTTTACTTTATCTTTTGCAGGTGATACTTCTACAACTTCTTTCTCACCATTCTCATTCTCTTTTTCTTCTGTCTTTGCATCCTCATGAATATGTTCAACGACTTCATCGTCTTCTTTCAGATCTGCCTCATCAATCGTCTCATACTCTGGTTCTGCATTTGCCTTAGATAAGAAAATCTCCACCGGCATAAAAGAACAATATTTCTGGATAACTTCTCTTACACGATACTCATTTGCAAATTCCAGACAGTCATCATTCAGATACAATGTAATCTCAGTTCCGACAGTCTGCTTGTCTCCTTCTGACATCTCATACTCTGTTCCACCATCACTTACCCAACGTACTGGTGTAGCTCCATCTTTATAAGATAACGTATCGATATGAACCTCATCTGCAACCATGAACGCCGAATAGAATCCCAGTCCGAAATGTCCTATCATATCATCTTCGGTTGTCTTATCTTTATACTTCTCGAGAAACTCTGTTGCTCCTGAAAATGCAATCTGTGTAATATACTCTTCTACTTCATCTGCTGTCATACCCAGACCATTATCGATGAATTTCAATGTCTTCTCTTCCGGATTCACTTCTACATGAATGGATGCTTTATAACCATCCGGTAATTGGTATTCACCCATTACATCCAGTTTTTTTAATTTTGTGATTGCATCGCAACCATTTGAAATCATCTCTCTTACAAAAATATCATGGTCAGAATAAACCCATTTTTTTATAATCGGAAATATGTTCTCACTGCTAATTGAAAGACTACCTTTTTTTGCTTCCATTCTAATCACTCCTGTTTCTAATATTCTCAATTTTATTGTATGTATTTTTATATAGAATAAGATTGCATTCTCTTACTCCGATAAAATCTATGATAGTCCCTTATTTTTCAAAAGTCAATAGAAAATCAGCACTCTTTTAAATTGAGTGCTAACAATTTTGTGAAATTTATAAAAGAAAGATAAATTTTCACTGTTCATAATTTGTTCATCTTTATTTCAAAATTCTTTCATTGCTTTATCATGATTTTTCCATAACTGCTCCATATAATAAAATCATCAACAACAGAAGTTCAGTAATACATTTTGAATAAACTTTTTCATAATACGTGCCGGGTGCCGCTTAGCGGTTACCCGGCATCCTCCCTTTTTGGGAATACTTTTTATCATCTCCGATTCTCTCTAATCTAACATATCGCCAGTTGCTTTCTTATTCTTCGTCTGCCTGTTCCTCTTTCACATTGTCTTTTTTGTGTATATACCATACCACACCAATCATTATTAATAGTATTGTTATACTTCCAATCACAATCCATTTTAACATGGCAAAATGACGGTTTTCTTTTTCTCCTTGCTCATTTTTCTGCTCCTTTTCTGTACTTCCAGATAATATTTTTTGAATTGGCGCTGCCGCCTTTTCCAATATCGTCTTCTCTGGAACGATTTCAAATGATATATTTTCTTCTGCTTCATTCCCTGCCAGATCCGCTGCTGTCACGCTTACTTCATATTCTCCTGGATTTGTAATCTGAAATGTATACTTCCCGTCTTCTTTTTTTAATGTCTGCCTTTTTCCATTAATTAACACTTCTTCTATCCAGTCTTCTTTTTTCTTAGAATCCACCTGAAAGTTGAGGATTCCTTCATACTGTGCCCCTTCCTCTACCTGATAAAACTGAATTTTCGGCGGTGTGTGATCTATTACGAATTCCGCTCTTGCGACCGCTTCATTTCCTGCGGCATCCACGGCATTTACCTGTAATGTATGACGCCCCTCCGTATCAATCTCTGTCCCAATCGGATATAACCTTCCGTCCATCTGAATCTGATGGACAAATGTCGTAAAGTCCTTGATAAATACATCCACCGGATAATCCCACGAAAACTTTTTCAGATACTTTCCCTGCAGTTCGTCCACCATCTTTATCACCGGATTCTTAGTATCGATCATAAATTGCAGGAAATGTTCTGACTTCTGTTTCGCCTTATCCACAGCCTGTACACCGATTTTATAGATTCCATCTTCCTGAAATGTCTTTACAAGACTTGCAGATCCGTTCTTTAAACTCCACTTTTCTTCTGCATCTATGACCTCCGTTTTTTTCTCTCCGTCCGGTTTTTCATAATCAATCACTGCCCGACAGCTTTCTAATTTATTTTCATCAGCCGCCTGATATTCTATCGTCACGGGCTGACTGGTAATCAGATAATCGGCTGCCCCTGTTAAACTTACTGTCGGTGCCAGACTGTCAATGAATAGCTTCTGCGTTTTCTCCGTTTTATTGCCTGCCTGATCTGTGACAGTCACTGTTACCGGCACACCTTCTCCACTTTTTGAAGTCTGTGTGATCAAAAACTCCGGCTGATTCTCCTTTGATTTCCCAATAATTTTATTCCCAACATAACATGTGACCGTATCAATCTGGCTTCCCAATTCACCATCTTCTGATACCACACGAATCCATGCTTCCTTCTGATACCAGGTAGAAAATCCTTCCGGTGCCTCTAAGGTCACTGTCGGACTTTGTGTATCTATCAGGATTTCTATTGTCTCATCATATTCCGGAATCACATCGCCTTCTTCATCTTCCATAAAAACATGTAAAATATTTTTTCCTTCCTCAAATACTTCACCCTCAAGAGAAATCTTGGTTTTCTGCTCTTCTGCTTCTTGTGGTACTGTGTATTCTATTCTCCCCTGTGACAAAGTAGCTTCCTCATGTTTTACTTCATACACAGTTGTTCCATAGCAGCCATTATGTGTAATCATAACGGACGGCTTTGATAGATAATATCCATTCTTTCCATCAGCCTTGGGGATTTCCAGCTCATATCTCTTAATCTCGGGCTGCTCCGGTTCCTTATCCCCTTCTTCTCCCCCCGGCTGCTCCGGTTCCGTATCCCCTTCTTCTCCTCCCGGTTGCTCCGGTTCCTTATCCCCTTCTTCTCCTCCTGGCTGTTCCGGTTCTTTGTTTTCACCTGAATTTTCCGGTTCCGTTGTCTTTTTCATGTTTTTTTCTGCCTCGTTCTGCGCATAAATAACTGCCTGCTGTGTATAAATCATTGCCAGGACTAATATCAATAACGCTCCGGTTCTTATCTTCCTACCCATACATTTTCTCCTTCCACCACTATTCCGTATTC
>CAKRCL010000035.1 GCA_934307335.1 uncultured Dorea sp.
TGGCAGCTTTGCTTTATTCATACGGGAAGTAATTGCCGCACAGATAACCGTCGGGCTGTGACGGTTTCCTACATCATTCTGAATGATCAATACCGGACGGATTCCTCCCTGTTCCGATCCGACGACCGGACTCAAATCTGCATAATAGATATCACCACGTCTTACCTGCACAATGTCCACACTCCGATTTTACTATGATACTACAAGTATTTCCAGCTTTTTCGGATGTATTCTTAATAATTTATAAGAATTTTATGCTTCAAAGTAATCTGATTGCTCTACAACTTCTCCATTTTGGATATATTCTCTTGGAATCCTCTTTCCAAGATCACATACAAATTCATAATTAAATCTTCCTGACAGGTCACTTAAAGTCTCAACCGGAAGAATTTCTTCTCCATCTTTTCCAATCAGTGTCACTTTGTCACCAAATTTTACATCTGGAATATCTGTTATATCGACCATAAACTGATCCATGCAGATTCTTCCACAAATAGGTGCTTTTTTTCCATGAATTAATACATAACCTTTATTGGAAAGACTTCTCGGATATCCATCGCCGTAGCCGACCGGAATCGTTGCAAGACGCGTTTCTCTATCTGTTACATAAGTTGCACCGTAACTTACAGGTGTCCCCGCAGGGACAGTCTTTACATAAGTCACATGACTGATCAGTTCCATGGCAGGTTTTAGTGGAACATTTGATTTTCGCACTTCCTCTGATGGATATAATCCGTAAATAGAGATCCCTGCACGGACCAGATCCATATTTGCCTTCGGAACATCAATAATTCCAGCACTGTTAGAGCAATGATAAAACTCAAATGTCACTCCCCGCTTTTTTAGTTCCTCTTGCATGTAGCAATATTTTTCAATCTGCTTGTCGGTATATTCCTTATCTGTCTCATCAGCTTTTGAAAAATGAGTGAATAATCCTTCTAATTTAAGTCCCGGCATTTTCGAAATTTCTTCAATCGCATCGACACTGTTTTCATTGATCTGAAATCCAAGTCGTGACATTCCGGTATCCAGCTTAATATGAATATATGCATCTTTTCCAAGTCTTACCGCAAGATCAGAAACTCCTTTTGCCATATCTGTAGTATAAGTTGTCATTCGAACTTCATTTTGAATCATTTCTTCCCATTGATCCGGAAAAATGCATCCTAATACAAGAATTGGCTTTTGAATGCCATGCTTTCTCAAAATTACAGCTTCTTCTAATGTTGCGGTTGCATACCCCCAGATATAATCTGTATTTTCCAGCAAACGGGCTATCTGGATAGCCCCATGTCCGTAACCATCTGTCTTAATAACTGCGATCATGTGTACGTCTTTTTTTATGTTCGCTTTCATCATCTGAAAATTATATGCAATTGCATCCAAATCTACTCTTTCACATACTCTACTGTAATTTTTCATCATCTAGTCTCCTTTTGTATCTTCATTGCAATTCCGGCCATATCTGCCAGTTCTCTTGCAAGAAGGCTATATGGTCCATGTTCATTTTGCGCGATCTCACCGGCTTTTCCGTGAATATAAACACCAAGAAGTGCTGCATCCCATTGACTTAATCCCTGGGCAAGATATGATGCAATAATACCGGCAAGAACATCTCCCGAGCCAGCCTTTGCCATAGCTGCACATCCAGACAGATTTATAGCCACGCGTTCGCCAGGTTTTAAAAGAATTGTTCTGGAATCCTTTAACACACAGGTGACACCGTATTGGTTTACAAATATACGAAGTGCTGCAATTCTGTCTTTTTTTACTTCTTCGATCTTTACTCCGCTGATTCTTTCAAATTCTTTCATGTGCGGTGTAAAAATAAACTGACTGCAATCTACACCACATAGATATTCCATATGCTCGGATAAAATATTCAAACCGTCCGCGTCAATTACAAGCGGCTTCTTTGTATATGAAATAGTCTCCTTTAAAATCTTTTTGGATAATTTTTTTGTACCAAAACCAGAACCGATGGATACGACATCCGCCCAATCTATAAGGCGGTGTAATTCGTCTTCATCAAACGCTTCGTATGTTGTTATAATCGCCTCTGGAAGCTGACTCTGTAAAATGATCCGATTATCCTCAGATGTATAGATCTGAACAAGTCCGGCACCTGTCCGATAAGCAGCAAGCGCACCAAGGTAAGCGGCACCGGCCATCCCTTTACTTCCGGTGATCATCAATAATTTTCCATAGGTTCCCTTGTTTGAATCTGCATTTCTTTCAGGAAGAAGTGCCGTATAATCCTGCGAATCCAATGTATATGCAGTTTCATCATCTTCTTCGAGCGGCAATGGCACAATTCCAATATCCGCTGATACACATGTGCCGGCGTAGGCTCTTCCGGGATCCATTACCAGTCCGGCCTTCGTTTCCTGAATCGTCACTGTATAGTCTGCACAGACTGCAATGCCTAATACATTTCCGGTTTTTGCTGAAATACCGGATGGAATATCTACGGACATACGAATTGCTTTTTTCTGATTAACCGATGCAATCATTTCTGCATATCTGCCACTGACTTCCCGGCATAAACCAACACCAAATATGGCGTCAATGATCAGACTGTAAGATTCTTCTTCGAATTGTTTTTTATCAAAATGCTCTGAATAATGAGCAGCAGTCCCTTTTAACTGTTCAATCTGATGCGCTGTTTCTGCCGTACAGTGTTCAGCATTTCCAACCAAAATAGCCGTCACATCAACACCTTCCTGAGCAAACATCCTTGCAATGGCAAATCCGTCTCCGCCATTATTTCCGGAACCACATAAAACACAGAGCTTCGACAAATCCAGCTTCCACTCTTTAATATGTTCAACACAGGCTTTAGCCGCACGTTCCATAAGTTCTAAAGAAGGAATACCAAGCTGATGTATCGTGTAACTGTCAGCTTCTTTCATCTGATTCGCATCCGGTAAATATCTCATAATTTTCGTACCTCCTGATATATAGAAAGAACGTGTAAAGTCAGGATACTTTTCTTAGCCTGTCTTTACACGTTATCAACTTAATTATGTTCTTCCTTGTAGCGACATATATTGTATGACAGCCTCATCAGACTCTCGGATAAATGTACATTCTCAACAATCACACTCTCCGGGAGATTCAGATCTGTATGTGCAAAGTTCCATATTCCATGAACACCATGTTCAGCCAGGAACTGTGCAACTTTGATTGACTCATCCTTCGGAATTGTCAATGCCGCAATATCTATACTGTTCTCATCAACAAAATGTTGAAGTTCATCCATCATTCGAATCGGAACACCACGAACTTCCTGTCCATCAAGCTCCGGATTAATATCAAATAATCCTTTTAAAATAAATCCACGCTTTTCAAATGAAGCATAATTCGCAAGTGCACACCCCAAATTACCTGCACCGATAATGATAATATTATGATCCTGTTCCAATCCGAGAATCTTTCCGATCTCTGAGTATAGATACTTTACATTGTACCCATATCCCTGCTGTCCAAATCCACCGAAATTATTCAGATCCTGACGAATCTGGGATGCTGTTACTTTCATTCTTTTACTGAGATCATTGGATGAAATCCGTTCTACGCCCTGTTCGATCAGTTCCCCAAGATATCTGTAATATCTAGGCAATCTACGGATTACAGCCTGTGAAATTTCTCTATTATGCATGATCCGTACCTCCTTCCTTCCAAAATTTCTATTTTTTATTATATGCAATTGTCTATATAATGTCAAACTTTTTAGTTGTTTTTTATAACATTTTCGTTATAATAGTATAAGATGCCATGAGTATAGAACATTCTATAGGACACATTTACTCTCGCATCATTAGAGATTTATCAAGGAGGATATTATGATACTTGCATGTCACAATATAGAAAAATCCTTTGGCGAAGAACTGATTGTATCAGGTGGCTCCTTTCATATAGAAGATCATGAAAAGGCTGCTCTTGTCGGCCCGAACGGTGCCGGAAAAACTACGATTCTGAAGATGATCGTTGGCGAGATGCCGACAGATGGTGGTAATGTGTTACTGACTCGTGGTAAAACTATGGGTTACCTGGCACAACATCAGACTATGAATAATGATCATACAATATATGAAGAAGTCCGTACAGCAAAAGCCGACATTTTAGATATGGAGAAACAGATCCGTGCCATCGAACAGGAAATGAAACATTTGACCGGTGAGAAGCTGGAAGAACGCATGAATACATATCAGCGCCTTACAGCAGCATTTGAGCGTGAAAATGGATATGCCTGTGAAAGTGAGATTACCGGAGTGTTAAAGGGGCTTGGTTTTACAGAGGATGATTTTGTAAAACCCGTTGCGACCTTATCCGGAGGACAGAAAACTCGCGTATCTCTTGGAAAATTGCTTCTTACAAAACCGGACATTTTACTTTTGGACGAGCCGACCAACCACCTGGATCTAAACTCCATTGCATGGCTGGAGACATATCTTTTGAACTATCCGGGTGCGGTACTGATTGTTTCTCACGACCGTTATTTTTTAAATCGAGTTGTCACAAAAGTTATCGAGATCGAGCTTGGAAAGCTTACAACCTTTATGGGGAATTATTCTGATTACGCTCAAAAAAAGGAGATGCTGCGTGAAGCCAGACTAAAGGAATATCTGAATCAGCAACAGGAGATCAAACATCAAGAAGCTGTTATTGAAAAGCTCCGCTCCTTCAACCGTGAGAAATCCATCAAACGCGCTGAGAGCCGTGAAAAGATGCTGGAAAAGATGACGCCATTAGAAAAGCCGATGGAGATGCATACAGACATGCATTTAAAATTGGAACCTTCCTGCATAAGTGGTAACGACGTATTAAGCGTAGAGCATTTAAGCAAAGCATTCCCTCCACAGACTTTATTTGAAGATGTCAGCTTTGAAATCAAACGCGGAGAACATGTTGCAATTATAGGTGATAATGGAACAGGAAAGACAACTATTTTAAAAATATTAAATCAGGTATTTCAGGCAGATTCCGGAAGTTTCCGTCTTGGCTCAAATGTCAAGATTGGTTATTATGATCAGGAACATCATGTCCTTCATATGGAAAAAACTATTTTTGAAGAAATTTCCGATGATTATCCGAATCTGAACAACACACAGATCCGCAAAGTATTAGCTGCATTTTTATTTACCGGAGATGACGTATTTAAATTGATCAGTGACCTTAGCGGTGGAGAACGAGGACGAGTTTCTCTTGCAAAATTAATGCTTTCAGAAGCAAATTTCCTGATTCTGGACGAGCCGACGAACCACTTGGATATTACATCCAAAGAAATTCTGGAGCATGCATTGAATGATTATACCGGAACTGTACTGTATGTCTCACATGACCGTTACTTTATCAATCAAACAGCAAGCAGAATTTTGGAACTGGTCAATCATACATTTGTTAATTATATTGGTAATTATGACTACTATCTTGAAAAAAAGGAAGAATTAACAGCAGCTTATTCTGACACCTCTGTTTCAGAAAAAAGCACAGATTCCGCTCCTGAAAATGCATCAGACTCAAAACTTAGCTGGCAGGAACAAAAAGAAGCGCAGGCAAGAGAACGAAAACGCGCCAATGAATTCAAGAAAACAGAAGAACGAATCGAGATTCTTGAAAATAGAAGCACTGAAATCGATACGCTCATGTCACAGGAAGAAGTATATACTAACTCTGTAAAATGTCAGGAACTTGCAAAAGAACGCGCAGATATAGAAACTGAACTTGAAACTTTATACGAAAAATGGGAAGAGCTGGCCGAATAGGCCAGCTCTGATTTAATCTTCAAAAACACGTCTGATACTGTCATAATGTAAAAATATTCCTTCTTCTGCCAGTGCTTTTATCTCTTCAACAGTTGCAATCTTATAACCGGCAGTTTCTTCTTCCTGTAAATGTAAATCTTCTTCTTTAATATCCTTTTCAAAACGATATACATCTACAAAATAATTGTCACCCTTTCCAGGATTTTCACGATGATATGTAAATACATATCCCCCCGCACAATCAGTTACATCAAGACCCGTCTCCTCAAAAACTTCTCGGCGTACCGCTTCCAGCGAAGTCTCTCCGGCCTGTGCAGCGCCTCCGGAAACTTCCCACCAGCCAGGTGCCCATGCTTTTGTCATAACACGGCGTGTAATCAAATATTTTCCATCCGGACGGCGAATCACGCCAAGCACCGTCAGATGATATTCATCATCTTTCAGACACCAGTCATTACGCTTCATCTTACGTCCGGTCAGCTTTTTATTTTTGTCATAAATATCCCAGTATTCCATAATCTGTAAATACTCCCTATGCTAATTTCTCAGCAATGGCTTTGATGAAGTCCTCACTGTTCAAAACGGTTGGATTCGGAAGCGTTGTAATCAGTGCAAGGTCTTTTGTCATCTTGCCTTCCTCAATTGTGTCGATCGTTGCTTTTTCTAATTTGTCAGCAAAATCCATGAGTTCCTGATTACCATCTAACTCACCACGCTTACGAAGTGCACCGCTCCATGCAAAAATTGTAGCAACCGAGTTCGTAGAAGTCTCCTCGCCTTTCAAATGTTTATAATAATGGCGCTGTACTGTTCCGTGCGCTGCCTCATACTCATAATATCCTTCCGGTGATACAAGTACAGAAGTCATCATAGCAAGTGAACCAAATGCAGAAGAGATCATATCACTCATGACATCTCCATCATAGTTCTTACAAGCCCAGATGTAACCGCCCTCAGATTTCATAACACGGGCAACTGCATCATCAATCAATGTATAGAAATATACGATTCCGGCTTTTTCGAATTTTTCTTTGTACTCTGCATCAAAAATTTCCTGGAAAATATCTTTGAATGTATGATCATATTTTTTGGAAATTGTGTCTTTGGTTGCAAACCAAAGATCCTGCTTCGTATCTAATGCATAGTTAAAACAGCTTCTTGCAAAGCTTTCGATAGAGCCACAAAGGTTATGAATTCCCTGAGCAACACCAGGTCCATCATATTTGTGAACTAACTCTTTTATCTCTGTTCCGTCATCACCTGTATATACCAGTTCTACTTTTCCGGGACCCGGAACTTTAATCTCTGTGTTTTTATAGACATCACCATATGCATGTCTTGCAATGGTAATTGGTTTTTTCCAATTCTTTACACATGGCTCGATTCCTTTTACGACAATCGGAGCACGAAATACAGTACCGTCCAGTATCGCACGAATTGTTCCATTCGGACTCTTCCACATCTCTTTCAGGTTGTATTCCGTCATACGTGCAGCATTTGGAGTAATCGTTGCACACTTTACTGCAACTTTATATTTCTTCGTCGCTTCCGCTGAATCAAAAGTAACCTGATCATTTGTCTCATTACGATATTCAAGTCCAAGATCATAATAATCTGTATTCAACTCGATGAATGGTTCAAGAAGATGCTCTTTGATCATCTTCCAGAGAATTCTTGTCATCTCATCTCCATCCATCTCTACAATTGGTGTTGTCATTTTAATTTTAGCCATGTTCATATCCTCCTGTTTTATTCCAGATTTTAATCATGTTTCATCTTTTTAATCTTCTATCTCAATGTGAAGATTCTCCATTACATGCATGATATGCAGATTCGCAAGTCGCTCTGCCTCATCGGCATCGCCCTTTTTGATTGCTTCCAGAATTGCTTTATGCTCTTCAATTGACTTCTCGGCACGATTCTTCGAACCAACCGACAACATACGTGCCATCTTGACATATTTGTGAAAGTCAGACAAAGTATGTTCCATAATACGGCTGTTTGATGCGCCATATAATACCTGATGGAACTTTCCGTCTAAATCGGAAACTTGCAACACTTTATCTTTATCCTTTTTTAAATGAAATTCAGATAACAGAACAATCTCTTCCAACTGTTCAATCTGTTCCGGGGTGATATGCTCTGTCGCCCATCTGGCACACAAGCCTTCCAGCATAGAACGAATCATGTAAATATCCTGAACATCCTTTGGTGTAATACCAGTAACGTATGCTCCTTTGTTCGGAATAATCTTTACAAGACCTTCCAATTCAAGCTGTCTAAGAGCTTCCCTGACAGGAGTTCGGCTGACGCCCATCTCCTCACCAATCGTGATCTCTCTAAGTTCATCACGATCCTTGTAGACTCCAGATAAAATATCTTCCCTTAATTTTTCAAATACCCTTCCCCGAAGAGAACGATCTTGATATTCTTCCATAAATAAATTACCTTCTTTATTTTATAATGCACTCTATGTATAATTGTATACAATCAAACAACATATGTCAAGAGACAAAACAGGCAGACCTGATATATTTTGACTTGTTTTTAATATAATTTTGCACCGATTTCTCTTGGGCGGAATCCTTTTTCTTCTAATGCCTTCATAATCTCATTTTTGTGCTCTGTTCCGTAAGCTTCCATTGTAATACGCAGTTCTACTGCCGCATTACGATTTGTGCTTACAAACTGATTATGCTCCAGTTTGATAACATTTCCAAGTGCATCCGCAATCGTCTGTGCAACAAGAGCTAACTGTCCCGGCTTATCCGGCAAAAGTACAGATGCTGAGAAAATACGGTCTCTCTGGATCAATCCATGCTGAACGATTGATGACATTGTAATAACATCCATGTTACCACCACTTAATATTGCAACAGCTTTCTTTCCTTTTAAATCTAACTGTTTAAGCGCAGCAACCGTCAAAAGTCCTGAATTTTCAACTACCATTTTGTGGTTTTCAACCATATCAAGAAATGCTCCGACAAGCTCATCATCTTCTACCGTAAGCATCTGATCAATATTTTCCTTTGCATACTGAAAAATATGATCTCCTACACGTTTTACAGCAGTACCATCTGCAATTGTATCTGCACTGTCTAATGTGACAGGTTCACCACTGGCAAGCGCCATTGTCATACTTGGTGCTGCAGCTGGTTCAACTCCAATAACTTTAATCTTTGGATTCAACATTTTCGCAAGTGTTGATACCCCCGTGATCAGCCCGCCGCCACCGACTGGGACAAGAATATAGTCTACAGTCGGAAGCTCCTGAACGATCTCCATTGCGATACTTCCCTGTCCGGCTACAATATCCAGATCATCGAATGGATGTACAAATGTACTTCCGTGCTCTTGTGCTATTTTTTGAGCATATGCACAGGAATCATCATAGACATCACCGTAAAGGATGACTTCTGCTCCATAGCTTTTTGTACGATTCACTTTAATAAGTGGTGTAACAGTTGGCATAACAATCGTTGCTTTGCATCCGAATTTCTGAGCAGCATAAGCTACTCCCTGAGCATGATTTCCTGCTGAAGCAGCAACCAGACCTTTGGCACGTGCTTCTTCAGACATTGTACTGATTTTATAATAAGCTCCTCGAACTTTATAAGCACCGGTATACTGCATATTCTCCGGTTTCAGATAAATCTTGCCACCTGTCTGTTGGCTTAAGTTTTCACTGTATACCAGCTTTGTAGGGAGGGTTACGTTCTTTACGATCTCACTTGCTTCTTCAAACTTATCTAATGTCAACATCTGTCTCACCTTCCTCTTTCTCTCTTTTTACATCAAATAATGCATTTACAAATGTATCAGAGTTGAATTTCTGTAAATCATCAATGGTTTCTCCGACACCAATATATTTTACCGGAATACCAAGCTCTGCCTGGATTGCAACGGCAATACCACCTTTTGCAGTTCCATCCATTTTGGTCAGAATAACGCCTGTTATATCTGCAACTTCATTGAATTCTTTTGCCTGCTGAAGTGCATTCTGTCCAGTTGTTGCATCCAGAACAACCAGTGTTTCGCGATATGCATCCGGAAATTCCCGGTCAATGATCTTATTCATCTTACGAAGCTCTTCCATCAGGTTCTTTTTATTGTGCAGTCGACCGGCAGTATCAATTAAAAGGACATCCGCATGTCTGGCCTTGGCAGCCGCAACTGCATCATAAACAACTGCTGCAGGATCTGATCCTTCTTGACCGCCAATAAGCTCAGCCTGGGCACGATGTGCCCATTCTTTTAACTGTTCTCCTGCTGCAGCACGGAAAGTATCTGCCGCAGCCAGAACAACCTTTTTATTCTGATTACGTAATTTTCCAGCCAGTTTACCGATGGTTGTTGTTTTACCGACACCATTTACACCAATAACCATAACTACTGATGTTTTCTCTTCAAACTCATACGCTGTTTCTCCGACGTCCATCTGTTCTTTAATGCTGTCGATCAAAATCTGTCTACATTCTGAAGGTTCTTTGATATGCTGTGATTTTACTTTTTCTCTTAATTTATCCAGAATATCATATGTTGCCTGGACTCCCAGGTCTCCCATGATCAGGACTTCTTCCAACTCCTCATAAAAATCTTCATCGATATGTGTAAAGCCATTAAAAATGCTGTCCATACCGGATACGATATTATCTCTTGTCTTCGTAAGACCTGCTACAAGACGGCTAAAAAAGCCTTTCTTTTCCTCTGCCATAAGTTTCACTCCCTTTTCGTGATATTTTATTAATCGTCCAGTTCATCTTCTAACAGACTAACAGAAACCAATGTAGAAATTCCCTTTTCCTGCATGGTTATTCCGTACAGACGATCTGCGGCAGTCATTGTGCCTCGTCTATGTGTGATAACGATAAACTGTGTATTCTTAGTGAGTTTGTGCAAATACTGTGCAAAACGATCCACATTGCTGTCATCAAGTGCAGCTTCAATCTCGTCAAGCAGACAAAATGGTGACGGTTTCAGATTCTGAATCGCAAATAAAAGCGAAATAGCCGTCAAGGCTTTTTCACCACCGGAAAGCTGCATCATATTCTGAAGTTTCTTTCCAGGCGGCTGAGCAATAATACGGATTCCTGCCTCCAGGACATCTTCGTCATCCATAAGCTCCAAAGTACCCTTTCCGCCTCCGAAAAGCTGTTTGAATACATGATCAAATTCCTGACAGATATGTCCAAACTGTTCGGTAAACTGCTTTCTCATTGCTTCATCTAATTCTGCAATAATTTTCTCCAATGTTGCCTCTGCTTCTACAAGATCATCATGCTGCGTTTTTAAAAACTCATATCGTTCAGACACATTTTTGTAATCTTCGATAGCATTGACGTTGACATTTCCAAGTGCACGGATTTCATTTTTAATTTCCTGAATTCGTTTTTTCATTTTGGAAACATCCGTCAGATTTTCATTTCTCAGCTCCATCGCACGATTATAGGTCAGTTCATATTCTTCCCACATATAATTGATCTGCTTTTCTTGCGCTTCTTCAAAACTATTCTTCTGACTCTCAAGACGGAAAATCTCTTTATCCAAATCTGATATCTGTCTGGAAAGGTCTTCTCGTTTTTGCAGAAAATCTTTGTGACGTTGATTCAGTTCTTCACGATTTCTTTTGGCTTTATCGATCTCAGATTGTATCTCAACAAATAATTCACCGGAATTATCAATTGTCTGGCGCAATTTTTGAATCTGCATTTCTTTTTCTTCGATCTCTTTACTTGTACCGCCTTTACTTGCTTCCAGACCTTTTAATTCTTCCCGGAACTTTTTCATCTCTTCCTGGATACGTTCTACATTCTCCATAACAAAAAGAACTTTCTGTTCTGCTGCTGCACAGGATAAATGTGCACTTTCAGATGTTTGTTGCTGGATAATTTCCTGATGTTTCAGATCATCCAGCTTTGCCTGACCTTCTTCAATCTGTCTGTTCAACTCTTGTTCCAATTGTTCAGAAGTGTCTAACTCTACATTGATCGATTGCTGATTATCCATGATATCACTGATTTCCTGATCCAGCTGTTCTGTCTCTTGCTGGATTTCCAGCGCCACTTGATTCGATGCATCAATCTTATTTTTTGCCTGGTCTGCATTCAACTTAGCAGTATTTTGGTGAACATACGCATTTTGTAATTGATTCTTTATCTGTTCGATTTTTTCGTAAAAACTGCTTCTTTTATTCTTTAATTCCGTTGTCTCATCTTCAAGTTTCACCATCTCATCTCGAAGCTTCTGAACCGAGTTCTCTAATTCTTCGATTTCACGTCGTCTGCTTAGAAGATTACTTGAATTTTTAAATGCACCTCCAGTCATCGAACCTCCCGGATTGATGAGATCACCCTCCAAAGTTACGATTCGAATAGACTGTCTGTACTTTTTCGCAATTGCAAGTCCATGATCAATATGGTCAACAACAAGAGTTCTTCCAAGAAGAGAACCCGCCAGCTCCAGATACCGGTCTTCTACCATAACAAGAGAATCTGCAAGTCCTATCACGCCTTCTTCCTGAAGCGCCTGTGGCTGAGCGATTCCTCCATAAGAACGAATCTGTGTCAATGGAAGAAATGTTGCCCGTCCGAATTTATTTCTCTTTAGAAATTCAATCATACGTTTTGCAGTCTGCTCATTATCTGTCACAATATTCTGGATACTTCCACCAAGAGCTGTCTCAATTGCCACTTCATATTTTTTATCGACTTTAATAATATCTGCAACAACACCTAAAAGTCCCTTTTCATGACTACGGTTATCCATCACGCGACGAATACTGTTACCATACCCATCATAACGTTCTGTCATATTTTTCAAAGATTCAAGACGGGAACGTTCTCTGTGATAAGTACTTTGCCCTTCACGCGTCTGTTCTGCTTTTTGGTTTAATACCTTTTGCAGTTCCTGAATGTGAGTCTCACATTCTTTTTGTTCCTTTGTCCAGATGATAATCTGATCTGAAACTTCTTTCAGTTCCTGATAAAAGGCTTCGTAACGTTCTTTTTGTAGTGATGCTTCACTTTGAGCTCCCAGATAGCGCTGAGTTAATCCGGACTTTCGAACCTGGATCTGCTCCATCATTGTATCGAATTTCTGAATCTGAGCTTTGGTCGAAGCACGATTTCCAAGAATATCACGAATATCATTCTGGTTCTTCTCGATATCAGAACTAAGACTTGCGATACGAACCTGTAATTTATTCAAGTTCTCCCGCTCCCGGGCTTCGGATTTTCTTCCTTCAGCCAATTCGGCTTGTAATTTCGCCTGATCAGCAGATAGTGTCTCCAATTGTTCTTTACGTTCGGATAATTCATGCTCAATAGACTGTGCTCGTTTTGCATAGTGCTCATCGTTCATTCTGACACTATGGATCTGCTCTTTTAACAATGCGATCTGGTTCTCAAGCTGTTGTTTTAACATGCTTGTCTCATTGAGCTTACGATTATATGTTTCAATAGACGCATCCATCGTATCGACCTGTTCTTCGATACTTTCATATTCCTGCTTCGTAGCATCATACAACTGACTTGCCTCTGCCATCTGGGTCTGTGTCAGATTATTTTTCATTTCAACGTCCCGAAGCTGTTCTTTTAGTCGATCTGCTTCCAATAAGAACATATTAATATCATAGGTCTTAAGTTCTTCTTTTTTCTTCAGATATTCTCTGGCCTTTTCAGATTGGCGTTCCAGCGGACCGACCTGCTTTTCCAGCTCTGCAAGAATATCATTGACACGAATCAGATTCTGCTGTTCTTCTTCCAGTTTCTTAACTGAAACGCTTTTGCGTCTTTTAAATTTGACAATACCGGCCGCCTCATCAAAAAGCTCTCTTCTTTCTTCCGGTTTACCACTTAAGATTTTATCAATCTGTCCCTGACCAATAATCGAATAGCCTTCTTTACCAATACCTGTATCGTAGAACAGTTCATTGATGTCTTTCAGACGACATGCACTTCCGTTAATTAAATATTCACTTTCACCGGAACGATACAGTTTTCTTGTAACAGTCACTTCCTCGTAATCTATCGCAAGCTTATGATCTGAATTGTCCAAAGTGATTGCCACGGAAGCATAACTTAAAGGCTTACGGTTTTCTGTACCTGAAAAAATAACATCCTGCATAGTACCACCGCGCAGCTGTTTGACACGCTGTTCACCGAGCACCCATCTCACTGCATCCGCAACATTACTCTTACCACTTCCGTTCGGACCGACAATTCCTGTAATACCGTTATGGAAGTCAAATTTAATTTTATTAGCAAAGGATTTGAATCCCTGTACTTCTATGCTTTTTAAATACATATAACACCTACTTTATGTTCTTTTTGTGGAGCATCAGAATTGTCTGGTAGGCAGCTTCTTGTTCTGCGCTTTTTTTCGTACGTCCTTTTCCGATTCCATATGTCTCTTCTCCGATTCGAAGTACAACTTGGAATGATTTATCATGATCCGGTCCTTCTTCTCCAACAAGATGATAGGAAAGTTCTTCTTTAAAATGTGCCTGTACGATTTCCTGAAGGATAGTCTTGCTATCATAAAAGAGCTTTTTATTTTCCAGGTCTTTTAATATAAATTTATGAATGAACTCTTTTGCATTAGCAAAACCACCATCTACATAGATTGCACCGATCAGTGCCTCCATTGCATCAGATGTTACAGAATCTCTTTTTCGTCCACCTGTCGCGTCCTCTCCTTTTCCAAGAAGCAAATAATCCCCAAGATGAATCTCACGGGCACAGAATGCAAGTGCCGGCTCACATACCATACTTGCACGTGTTTTTGTCAGTTCCCCTTCCGGTGTTGTCGGATGCTCAAAAAATAAAAATTCACTGGATACCAGCTCCAGCACGGCATCTCCAAGAAATTCAAGACGCTCATTACACTCATATTTTGGAAGATGTTCTTCATTCACAAAGGAACTATGCCTCATAGCTTTCTTAAGAAATGCGAAATCCTTAAATGTGTATCCAATCCTTTGCTCTAGTTCTTTTAAATCTCTGCTCATTCTTAATTCTCCTATAATCAGAAAGAGAGAAAGCCCTTCTTCGGGCTTTCTCACCTAAATTTGCTTTAGTTATTACCAGTTGCGTTCTGAATCTGCTCAACTGCATCGCCGACTGTAACGATCTTCTCAGCATCTTCATCACTGATTTCAAGTTCAAATTCGTCCTCTATAGCTGTAACAATCTGAAATACATCCAATGAATCTGCGTCCAGATCATCCTTGAATGTGGAGTCCATTGTGATTTTGTCCTCATCAATATCACAGACCTCTGCGATAATTTTCTTTAATTTCTCAAATTCCATAATTGTTATCTCCTTTTGTTTGTTCATTAATTCTATTATTCAGCGGTATTATCTTCCGCCTGAATGCTTGCTTTGATCTTTTCACTGATATTCTGTTGTTTAAATGTTACACACTGAATGATTGTGTTGGTAACCTCTTTTGCTTTCGCACTTCCGTGAGTCTTAACTACAAGACCGTTCAGTCCAAGAAGCGGTGCTCCGCCATACTCTGTCGCATCAAATGTCTTCAAAGTTGTCTTAAGCGCCGGTTTTACAAGAAGTGCACCTATCTTACTTCTAAGGGTCGACATCATACCACCTTTGATTTTATCGACAAGAACAGCCCCCAGTCCTTCATAAAGCTTCAGAATTACGTTCCCGACAAATGCTTCACACACAACAACATCTGCCTGACCATGTGGAATCTCTCTTGCTTCCACACTTCCGATAAAATTAATACCCGGAAGCTCTTTCAGCTGCGGAAATGTATCTTTGACCAGTGCATTGCCCTTTTCTTCTTCTGCACCAATGTTGACGATACCAACCTTCGGATCCTTTATACCAAGAACATTCTCCATATAGATGGAACCCATCTTGGCAAACTGAAGAAGATGTGCCGGTCTGGCATCTACATTCGCACCACAGTCGATCAAAAGAGAAACTCCTTTTTCCGTTGGAATAAGCGGAGCTAATGGCGCACGGTCAACACCTTTGATTCTGCCAACGATTACCTGTCCGCCCACAAGAATCGCGCCTGAACTTCCTGCAGATACAAAAGCATCTGCTTTTCCATCCTTCACAAGCTTCATTCCTACTACAATCGAGGAATCTTTTTTTCGGCGAATGGCATGTACCGGTGGTTCTGCTGTCTCGATCACTTCTGACGCATTGACAATCTCAATGCGCTCCGGGTCATAATTCTTGCCCTCCAGCCCTTTTCTTATGACGTCTTCAATACCGACCAGAATGACTTTTACATTCTTTTCCTTGGAAATGGCATCAATCGCACCATCGATCATAGCAGCCGGAGCATTATCTCCACCCATAGCATCCAGTACTACTGTTGTAATTTCTGACATGATATTTCCTCCTGTCTCTACTGGTAATATTCTACTAAACATCACCGGAAAAATCAACACGTATATTTACAACATGACAATCAATGCAGCTGTGATCAGTCCGATACTGATCAGCATCGAAATGGAATTAATCGTACTGGAAAGCTCATAATCTTCTCCAAGAGCATCTGTATAAGCCGGGCAGGCACTGGCAATCGGGCTTAGAAATGCAAGAACAAGCGCTTGTCTGATCTGCAGTGGGAATGGCAGACAGAAAAAAGCAATCGCAGCAAATGATATGGTCACTGCATAACGCGTGAACAAAATCCGGATCACATGACTGATTCCATCTTTTTTAATATTTAGTTTAAATCCGACCCCAATCATCAACATCGCCGTAAATGCATTGGCATTGGAACCAATCTGTGTAACTGACAATACTAGTCTTGGAATCGGAATCCCCAGAATCAGAACAATCAACATCCCAAAATAAACAAGAAACGGTGTAGATCTACTCAATGCCCGCCCCATAGTCTTCAGTGAATTTTTTAACTGCATTTTGGTATCGGTCTCTGTTTCCGGCACTCTATGTATAGAGTTTTTAAATACTTCCGCAACTGCCTTTGCCCCACCGTTACAATAAAAAGCATTTCCCATATCAAATAGTGTGATGCCAAGAAGACTGAGCGGCTCTAAAAAGCTCTGTGCAAACGGCAGGCAGAAATTTCCGATATTGTATCCTGACAAATTCAAAATATCAAACGGAATATTCTCTTTTTTTCCTGTCATTCTCGATGTAAAAAATGCAATAAACATCATAAGAATTCCAACAAAAAGACTAAGTCCTGTCACTGTTAAAAGCGAAATCTGAAAATCTACTTTTGAAAATGAATAGATAATTGCACATGGCAACGTGATATTTAACAAAATTTTTGCAAGTGTACGAAAATCCTGTTCATGAAAAAATCCGATTTTCTTCAGAAAAACTCCAAGTGCAATAATAAGCAGATACGCTGCTGCGCGGTATAAAATGTCATTCATAATCTGTCCCTCTACTTCTATTTTACTCAGGTTTTACTATACCACAGAATTTCATTTTTTCAATCCTTAACTTCCAATCGTCTCTCCATCATAGTCATCCCAGCACTCATCCCAGCACTCATCCTCATAGACTTCTGTTTGCTCAATTTCCTTTTCCTTTGAAACCTTACAGGCTGTAATTGC
>CAKRCL010000036.1 GCA_934307335.1 uncultured Dorea sp.
CCCGGTACATAAACTGTACCGGGGAAGAAAAAATTTTCGTTATTTAATTTGTCTACTTGACGGGTAGCACACCATTTTTCAAGGTTTTTGGCTTTTTTCTTTTTCCGGATAATTCCAATATAGTCAAACAGGAATCATTCTTAAAATGAAAAATCAATTAATATTTAAATCCGTTTTATTGCTTTCAAATTTTTCTATTAAAATTTTCCCCATTATAATAATTTCTTTTTTCCAAGGATTCCCAAATATTCCATAGTTCCAGTCGGAGTCAAAAAATAAATGATAATCACCATTCGGATAGTAGGTAGGAAAATACACGTTACATTTTCTGTTAGTGTCATAATATTCATAATCAAAAGGGATATATTCTTTTGGAGAAAATAAAAAACAGTCATGTTGCCAATCAAAGGCATACATTTCATCGCTTACCAACTCTTCCAAAAAAGAATTAATTAGATATTCCTGTTCATCTGTCCAAGGAGTGTCTTTGTGATATGTCTTATTCTCATCAGGAATTTTTATCCATTCAAATTGTCCGTGTATCTTGGGGTTGAATTTATATTCATTATATAATTTGTTCCATAAGAGATTTTCTGTATTTTGTGGAATAATTTTCAATAGTACATTCCCCCTGCTGTTATAGTATTCTATTCTTTATTATGTATATTTCTTAAGGTATGATAATACATTTTCATATCCGCATCTACTTGTTCTTTACTTCGCATACTATAAGTGTCTAAGTTAGTTGTATCTACGCTTAGACCAAGCATTCTGCAGATAATGTCAACTTGCCACACCTCAAGTGGAATTTCCAATGTCCTATCGTCATAGGTATCTATTACTAATGTTACAGATTTAATATTATCTTTTCTTTTGATGTTATTTTTCATCGTATTGTATTCTTCCTTTATTATCAAATCTCGGATAAAGCTTTATCGACAAAATCCATCTATGTACCCTCTTTTTAATACAATTCCATTTTCTGTAACCATTGTATCATGAAACGATATGCAAGTCATTTGAAAAGCCAAATCATTTTAGGTTATATAATCCGATGCTAGAAATTAAGTTGAAGGATAAGACAAAGTTATGCTAAAATTAGTCATGAAAAAATTAAGGCATAGTGCCATTGGATGAAGAATATTTTTTGGGTTTGAGTGGATAACAAATCAGTGAGTGAGACTTTGGATGATAAAATTACGACTTTAGAGAGCGACTTAAAAAGAACGAAGGATAAAATTGCGATTTTGGAAGAAAAGAGGGGATGTGGCAGTGGAAAAAATAACATTATTTCATGGAACCTTTGAAAAAAATGTGACTCCTACATATGAATTAGGTGAGGAAAAACATGATTATGGAAAAGGATTTTATTTGACAGAACAGATTGAACTTGCAAAAGAATGGGCTGTTTGCAGACCTAATGTTACAAATGGTTGGGTACATCAATATGAGTTGGATACTTCAGGGTTGAAAATATTAGACTTTCAGGGGAAAGATGTTCTTTCATGGTTGGCTGAGTTAATGAAACATAGAGATGCAGATGATTCCAGGCGTTATAGGGTGTTATCAGAAAAATTTATTGATAAATACGGGATAGATACGAAAGAATATGATGTAATTAAAGGTTGGAGGGCAAATGCTTCTTATTTTTACATTGCAAAAGATTTTGTAAGAGATAATATTGACATAGATATTTTGCCAGAACTGCTTTCACTGGGAGGTCTGGGGATTCAATACTGCATAAAGTCACCATTGGCATATTCTAAATTACGAGAAATAAAAGAAAATTTAGTTGCTGTTGAATACGAAGAGTTTAGAGAAAAATATAATCAGAGGGATGTTTCAGCAAGAGAAAAAATGCGGGAATTAGTGAATTCGGATGCCAATAAAGTGACAAATGTATTTAGCACATTGTTTTAATCAGGGGAGATAATTATGAGAGCATATTCGGAAGCGTATTTAAAGGATGTTGTAGAAAATCAGGGGAAGCTATTTGATTTTGTGGCCCAGACATTTCCTGATAAAGATACAGAAGAATTTATCAATGCTTATATGAAAAGTAAAACAAGAGAAAGTATTGATGAGGCACAGGCCTATGTAAATACCATGGATGCAAAAGAATTGTGGAAATATTTTCTTGAAACGGATCATTATGTGTTAAAACAAGGAAATGGATTAAAAGGTTTTATGCCGGATTGGATTGGGGAATTTTATGCTTACTATCAGTGGTATTATAATATTTCGAGTTCTGAGGTAGTGCAAAAAATACCGGTCGAATTTTTGAAAAAAGCATATTACGGACTTCATGACCTGCAACTTGAACTTGCAGTAAAAAAAGTAGGTGAAGCATAATGGAGATAATATGTTTTCACAATCCAGAAGAGGAGAATGGATACCTTAGTAACTGGTATCTGTCAGATTTTAGTATAGATGGAATTAAGTTTTCTTCAATGGAACAATATATGATGTATCAGAAAGCAAGCTGTTTCCATGATGAGGAGATAGCAAATAAAATATTGCATACAGATAATGTGGCACGTATTAAACAGATGGGACGGGCAGTAAAAAAATATGATGACAATTACTGGAATGGAGTACGACAGATTATTGTATATAAGGGACTTCAGGCAAAGTTTTCTCAGAATGAAGAATTGAAAGAGAAGTTGCTTGGCACAAAAGATGCAATATTAGCAGAATGTGCTGTTAGAGATCGGATATGGGGAATCGGTCTATCCATGACAGATTGCAATCGACTTGAAAAGGACAAGTGGAGAGGTCAAAATCTGTTAGGGTATTCATTGATGATGGTACGAGAGGATTTATAGAGAGAATCCGATTATAGTTGCATTTTTTCAGGAATATAGGTCATGTGGATTCAATTGAATCTGGGGTACGTAAACTATTTAAGTATTGCAAATGAGAAAAACGATAACATAAAAAATGTTGAAAAAGTGCCGATTGAGGTTGAAAAAGTGCCGATTGAGACCGAAAAAATGCCGATTGAAACTGAAAAAGTGCCGATTGACAACTTGAGTACACGGCAAAGGATTATATTTCAATTTGTGAAAGAAAACGGGAAGATTACGTCAAGTGAAGTTAGAAACACTATTGGAAGTGAAGAAGAGACGTGCGAGAGGTATTCTTAGCGAAAGGGTTGATTTATGTGTCGGATAGCATTAAGCATACCGGATGAAGTCCTTTATGATACAAAAATGAGCCATGAGCAGGTGAATCAGTTTGCAAGACAAGCGGTGGCTCTTAGATATTATACTCAAAGTGGCGTCAACATAGGTTATTGCTCTTAGATTGCAGGTATGACAGAGAAAGAATTTATCAAATATTTAGGTCAAAATCATATATCAGTCTTCCAGTTTGATAATGAAAAAGAATTCTTGGAGGAGAAAGACAATGAAAAATATTCTGATTATTTCAAGCTCACCGAGGAAAAAAGGAAATTCGCAGATGCTGTGTGAGCAGTTCAAACGTGGAGCAGAGAAGAAGGGGCACAATGTAAAATTGATACGAATCATGGATGCGAATATTGGATATTGCCGTGCCTGTGATGGCGGTATGCGAAATGGTGGGACATGTGTTTTGAAGGATGATATGGCAGAGATTTTGGAATTATTTCAAAAAGCAGATGTTCTGGTTCTGGCTACTCCGGTATACTTTTACGGGATTAGTGCTCAGATGAAGACATTTATAGACCGTACATATCCAATCTGGCAGCATCTAGAGAAGAAAGAAGTATACTATATTGTTTCTGCTGGATTAGGAAAAGATATCATTGAAAAATCGTTAGGAGATTTAGATGGATTTGTTGAACATCTGGAAGAGTACAAAATTGCCGGACGGTTATACGCAACTGATGTCATGGATGCCGGATTGGTAGAGAACAAAGCTGTTTATAAAGAAGCATATGAGATGGGATATGCAGTTTAAAAAGAGAAGGATGTCTTAGTAACTGGTATCAGAGTGAAAAATAGTGTATACTTAAAATCGCAGTGACATAAGAGACAATGAGCATAATGAGGAAGGGCAACAACTTTATGAATGATGAGAGATACTTGGAATTATTAGCAGAAAAATACCCAACTGAACAGGCGGTGTGCAGAGAGATTATTAACCGGAAGGCAATCTTGAGTTTGCCAAAAGGAACCGAACATTTTATGAGTGATCTTCATGGAGAATATGAAGCATTCTGTCATATTTTAAATAATTGTTCAGGTGTGATCCGAGAAAAAGTGGATTTATTATTTGGTGAGACACTTTCTGATTTTGACCGGGAGGAAATCTGTACTTTGATTTATTATCCGGTTGAAAAACTGGAATTGGTGCGAAAAGCCGGAAAGAATAATGAAGAATGGTATCGAGTTACACTTGGAGAGCTGATTGATATTGCGAGACTTTTGTCGTCAAAGTATACACGTTCAAAAGTGCGAAAGGCGATGCCGAAGGAATATGCTTACATTTTGGATGAGTTGATCCATGTACAGAAAGATGAGGATGACAATCAGGTCGTATATCATAGGAATATTCTGGACACGCTTTTGGAATTGCAGAATGCAGATGAATTTATCGAAGTATTGGCGGCGTTGATTAAGCGTCTGGCAGTGGATCACCTGCATATTGTGGGAGATATTTTTGACCGCGGAGCATGTGCGGATCGGATTATGGATCTTTTAATGGAGTATCATTCACTGGATATTGAGTGGGGAAATCATGATATTTTATGGATGGGAGCGGCAGCAGGAAGTTGTGCATGTATTGCAACAGTTGTCCGTAATAATTTGAAGTACAATAACACGAAGATATTAGAGAACAGTTATGGAATCAGTCTTCGAAATCTGGCTCTTTTTGCAGAGCAGATATATCCGGGAGAAGAGCCGATGAAGGCTGCGCTTAAGGCCATCTCTGTAATGCTTTTTAAATTAGAAGGTCAGGTTATTTTAAGAAATCCGGATTATCATATGGAAGATAAGCTGCTTCTTCATAAAGTGAATGTTGAGAATCAGACAGTGAATATAGATGGAAAAGATTATGCGATAAAAGAAGAGACATTTCCAACAGTGAATTTTCAGGCTGGGGATATCGAAGAAGTATATCAATTGTCTGAGGAAGAAGAAAAGGTGATAGAAGGACTTCGGATGGCATTTGTGAATAGCATACGTCTTCGAGAGCACATTGATTTTCTATATCAAAAAGGAAGCATGTATCGGATTTTTAATGAAAATCTTTTATACCATGGTTGTGTTCCGCTAGACGAAAGTGGTAATCTGGAAGGCGTTGTATTTGGAAAAAGGCGATATCATGGAAGAGCATATTTAGATTACGCAGAAAAGATTGCAAGACGTGCCTGGTCTAAGGATGCAAAGCAGAAAGATCGTGATTTTATGTGGTATCTCTGGTGTGGAAGAAAATCGCCGCTTTCCGGAAGAAATATTAAGACATTTGAACGTACTTATGTTTTAGATAAGGAAACGTGGTTTGAACAGTCGAATCCGTATTATAAGTTTTATCAGGAAGAGAAAATCTGTAATATGATTTTGCATGAATTTGGATTGTATGCGGAACGTTCCCACATTATCAACGGACATACACCGGTGCGTACGTCGAAAGGGGAACATCCGGTGCGGGCACATGGAAAGCTTCTTGTAATTGATGGTGGATTTTGTAAAAGTTATCACAAAACAACTGGAATTGCAGGGTATACATTAATTTTTAATTCTCATGGAATAAGGATTAAATCGCATCAGCCATTTCAAAGCGTGTATGCTGCTCTGGAAGAGAATAAAGATATTGAGTCAAAGTCAGAGTTGGTGGAAACGGAGAAGGAGCGATTGATGGTTCGGGACACAGATAGTGGAAAGAAAATAAAAGAAGATATCGATGGCTTGAAGATGCTGTTGCAGGCATATAGAAATGGTGATTTTGAGATATAATTTTTAGTAGGGTGTAATAAGTGTTTTGATAGAAAATGTGTGGGCAAAGGCAGTTGAGACTTTCCCACACATTTTTGCTTCATTTTTAGAATTATACACGGTCATGGTTGATTTCTTTATAATAAAGTTGAGAAATTTCAGCCTGATCAGAAGTCTGACCGAGAATCCACATTAATTTTGCAACGATAGATTCTGTTGTCATATCGTCGGATTGAAGAATTCCAGGGTGATCACTGTATTTTTTACCGACTTGATAGACACCGAGATCACAGCCTTCTTCCGGTACTTGTGTTGTGACAGCAATTGTCTTGCCGGAATCTACCCAGTGGAAGATTGCCCGTTCAAATGAGTCATCGTAAGCAGGGATGCCGCCGATACCGAATGTCTCCAATATGATTGCGTCATAATGATCGAAGAGAAGAGAGAAAATCTCTGATTTTACTTCCGGAGTCAATTTTAATACGAAGACACGGTCATTAAGACGGTCATATGTAATCAAATCTTCCGGGGCAGGAAGAGCTTCGGTGTAATATCGGATAATACGGTTATCTCGAATAATTGCAAGCTCTGGAAAATTCATACTTTCAAATGCATCAAAACTTCTTGTACGTTGTTTACGACCGCGTGTTCCGGAAACAACTTTTCCATTGAAAACGATACAAACATTGCATGATTTTGCATCGGCAGCATATAAAATACTCTGGTAAAGATTAATTTTTGCATCTGTGTATGGATTTCCCATAGGTTTTTGGGAGCCAGTCAAAATGATAGGTTTTTTGCTGTTCTGAATCAGATAAGACAGAGCAGCAGCAGTATATGCCATAGTATCAGTTCCATGCAGGATTACAAATCCATCGTAGCAATTGTAATGTTCCATAATGGCATCACGGATCTTGAGCCACTGACGAGGCCGCATGTTTGTGCTGTCAATATTCATAAGCTGGATAACGTCCAGTGTACACACATTACGAATTCCCGGAATATCGGATACAAGTTCTTTACCGCTCATGGCCGGAGTAAGACCAAGTTCACCTTCTTTTGAAGCAATTGTTCCACCTGTGGCAATTACAAGAAGATGTGGTTTTTTCATATCTTCTGAAAATTGCAAGGAATTACTTTCTATATGATTAGAAGCCATAAATTTAATCTCCTGTAAAAATATTTGTCTACTTTGACGTTTTTTTATTATAACATAAGACCAGATTTGACAAAAGTACTTATTGTGAGATACAATAGAAAACAGAGTCCCATGAAGATATGAGAATGGAGGCGCAATCATGAAAGAGAAGATAATACAGGGCGGGATTGTGAATGGCGTGAAGATGCTGGTATGTCCTACTTGGGAAGAAGATTTTCAGAATGAGATTCATAAGACAGGAGGATGTCTGAGAATCACTATGAATTATACAGCAGTAGATGTCTCTTATTGGAAAGAATTGGAAGAGATTGCTGAGAGGTATGGATACGAGTTGGACGAAGAAGCACAAGAGATTGTCACAGAATATGTAAAGAAGTACGAGCAATATGACGAGATGTCCTGGAGGAATGAAGGTGTTACTGTCGGATTTGAGATATTTTGCAGGATTTTAGCTAAAAAGGCTGGAATTACACCGAGACAGGCAAAGGAATATGTAGTATCGAATCTGCATAATCTGGAGCATGAAGAGGCAGTAGACGCTATGCTCTTAGCTTTACAGATCATCAAGTCTGAGAATGGACTGGAAGGAACACAGTGGAATAAGCCAACATGTGATTTCCTTAAGAAAGAATTTGAAAAGATGATAAGTTCCGAGGTCGGAACAACGAACGCATGATAGGTCAGATAGCAGCAACGCTGCTGGTAATGATTGTTTCAGGAACTTTATATGGTGCCCTTCGGGATCGATATCCGAAGGGTTCTTTAATATTTAAAGCGCTGGCGACCTGTATGGCAGTCCTAAATTGCGGTAGTGGATTGGCAGAGGGGGGAAGAGATGCATCAGCCGGGTTTTTGTTTGCAGGACTTTTGTGCTGTGTCCTGGCAGATGTACTTTTGGAGCTGGAATTTCTGTGGGGTGTGATCGTATTTGGAATTGCTCATCTTTGCTTTATTACAGGAATTTATAAGCTGGAAGGTATTCGAATTGGATCAGTTTTAGGAATGTTCGGAATTTATGCAGTGTTATTCCTCATATTTCGTAAGGGTCTTCCAAAACTTGGAAAACTAAGGATTCCTATTTTGATTTATGCGGTAGTATTGAGTTTTATGGTTTCGATGGCAGTGAGTGCGGCTATTATCATACCGGGGATAAGCAGAATTTTTCTGGCAGTAGGAGCTTGTGCATTTTTAGTATCAGATAGTCTGATCGCAGTAAGAACGATAGAAAAGAAGAAGAGTGTTTTGTTGGGGGCAGTGCTTCTTGGGTTGTATTATGGAGCAGTTTATATGCTCGCAATGTCGGTATATGTGGGATGATTAGATAATTAATCTGTGCATACAATTTTTGTTTTACGGACAAAGAAAATAAATTAAGAGCACTTCATCAATTTTTTTGAATTTGATGAAGTGCTCTTAATTTGTTTCTTCTGAGTACATTGGACTATACCTTTGTCCTTTCTTTATATTATGGGGTGTTTTTTAAGTTTTTGGTGGTCCGTCCTCCTTTCGGATTTCTAGTTTTTGTATTTTATTTCTTCTTCTTTTGTTTGACTATAATATACCACTCAATAATGAAAATGTCAATATAAAATTAGAAAATAATTTAAAATATATCATAATGTCAGACAAATGAAACGATGACATTTACACATGAGAGAATAAAAGTATGCTATAATAATCTGAATTGTACAAGGGAGGAAAAGGAATGAAACCAAAGAATGCCATTATGCTGTTACTCACTTCTCTGATATGGGGAACAGCATTTGTAGCTCAGAGTATGGGAATGGATTACCTGGAGCCATTTACATTTAACGGGGCAAGAAGTCTGATTGGAGGGATTGCTCTTTTGCCCTGTATCTGGTTACTGGAAAGGATAAATGGAAAAACACAAGTATCTGGAAACAGGAAAGATCTGATCTGTGGAGGAATTGCCTGTGGTCTGCTTTTATTTGCGGCGAGCAGTCTCCAGCAGATGGGAATTCAATATACAACAGCCGGAAAAGCAGGATTTATCACAGCATTTTATATCGTGTTTGTTCCGGTTCTTGGAATATTTCTAAAAAAGACTGTAGGTTGGAAAGTATGGATATCGGTATTGATGGCACTTGTCGGTTTGTATTTCTTATGTATTAAAGAAGGATTTTCAATTGGAAAAGGTGATATGTTTATTTTCCTTTGTGCGCTGGTGTTTTCTGTGCATATTTTAGTGATTGATCATTATTCGCCAAAAGTAGATGGTGTGAAGATGTCTTGTATTCAGTTTTTTGTCTGTGGAATTGCATCGATACCATTTATGTTTTTAACAGAGATACCTCAGATTGGAAATATGCTCAATGCCTGGCTGCCACTTCTTTATGCAGGAGTGATGTCCTGTGGAGTAGCATATACATTGCAGATTGTGGGGCAGAAGAATGTAAACCCGGCAATTGCATCATTACTACTGAGTATGGAGTCTTGCTTTTCGGTACTTTCAGGCTGGATCATATTGGGTGAGACATTATCAGTAAGAGAAGGAATTGGATGTGTGCTGATGTTTGTTGCGATTATATTGGCACAGCTTCCAGATAAAAAGGAGAGGTAAAAAGATGAGATTTGTAATTCAGAGAGTATTAGAAAGTGAAGTAAAGGTTGACGGAGAAAGTCTTGGAAAAATCGGAAAAGGATTCATGGTACTGATTGGTGTCAGCAATGATGACACGAAAGAAATTGCCGATAAGATGGTAAAGAAAATGTTGGGACTTCGAATTTTTGAAGATGAGCAGGGAAAGACGAATCTTTCACTTGATGCAGTGGGAGGAGAATTGCTTCTTATTTCCCAGTTCACATTGTATGCAAATTGTAAGCGCGGAAACCGCCCAAGCTTTATCGAAGCCGGAGCACCGGATATGGCATCAGATATGTATGAATATATCATTGAAAAATGTAAAGAACAAGTTGATGTAGTAGAAAGAGGAAGATTTGGAGCAGATATGAAAGTCAGCCTTATTAATGATGGACCATTTACAATCGTATTAGATTCTGAAACATTGTAATTTTTACAGACATAACTTATATATGTAGAGACTTCATTCGTGGTGAATGGAGTCTTTTTCGATTATAGAAAATATAAAAAAACATAAATCATCTTGACATTTTTAATTGAAGTGATTATTCTAGTCGTTAGACATTTAATAATTAGATAACTAACTATTAAATGTCTAATGGTTTAAGACCGGGAGGTGAAAGGTTAGTGAGAAATCAGTGGATGGAATCGTGTTTTATGTTGATTCATCAGGTGGCACATCTTGCAAAGTATCAATCTTTAAAGGATATGGAGTCTTGTGGACTGAAGCCAAACCAGGCTGGAATTTTATTTACATTAAAAAATGAAGGTGGCCTGTCACAGCGAGAGCTTGCAAAGAGAATTGGAGTAACCCCTCCATCTATGACTGTGGCACTTAAGAAGCTTGAAAAGCAGGGGTATATTTTGCGAGAGCAGGACGAAAAAGATCAACGTATTACAAGAATACAGATATCTAAGCAGGGGCTGCAGTGTCTGGATGGACTCTGGGGAATGATGCAGAGTTTGGAATCCGGATTGTATGAAGGAATTTCCGAGGAAGAAAAAGAAGCAATGCGAGTTACATTGCTTAAAATGAGGAAAAATCTCTTGAAGTACAAGGAGTTTCAAGGTATGGATATGTGTGAGATCATGGAAAAGACCAGGCCGTCTAAGATGCCGGAAGACTAAGAACTATGTGAAATCGAAAAAACAATTTTCATAATTGGTGAACATAAATGAAATTACGAGAAAGGAAAGGACAGTTTATGAAAAAATTATTTCAATTCTTAAAGCCTTATGTAGCACAGGTGCTGTTGATTTTATGCGTTCTGGTCGTGCAGGCTTACTGTGATCTGTCTCTGCCGACTTATACGTCAGACATTGTAAATGTTGGAATTCAGCAGAGCGGTATTGATGAGAATGTTCCAGAGTACATTTCCGAGGAGGAGATGAACCGGTTGACTTTATTTATGTCAAAGGATGACAGTGAGTATGTGAAGGACGCATACGAAAAAAGTCAGAACAGTTTTGAATTTGATGGAGAGGTTCTGGCGTTGAAAGATTCTGTAAAAGCAGAGGATAAAAAGTTAGAGAAGCTGGCTGAGAAGATGGAGCTTCCAATGATGTTGACTGCCGGATTTGAGACAGGCAGTGATACAACGAAACAGATGGAAGATCAATTAAAAGAACAGATGAGTCAGGTGCCTGGAATTGAAAATATGTCAGTATTTGACATTTTGGATAAGATGGATGCATCTCAGGGAGCTATGCTTGTTGATAAGATTACAGAAAAGATGAGTGATATGCCGGATTCTATTATGAGTCAGGCAGCAGTTTCTTATATTAAGACAGCATACGAGCAGCTTGGTCTTGATACCGGTCATATGAGTACGGTATATATTTTAAAGACCGGAGCAAAGATGCTTGGTCTTGCAGCACTTGGAATGCTGGCAAGTATTATGGCAGGTCTTATGGCTTCAAGAGTCGGAGCGAAAGTCGGACGTGGATTACGTCGGGATGTGTTCCGTAAGGTGATTGGATTCTCAAATGCTGAATTTGATAAATTTTCAACCGCTTCCCTTATTACAAGAAGTACGAATGATATTCAGCAGATTCAGCTCTTGCTTGTCATGATTCTTCGAATGGTCATGTATGCACCGATCATGGCAATAGGAGGAATTTTGAAAGTTTCGCAGACGAATGTGGATATGTTCTGGATCATCGGATTGGCAGTGCTTATCATAGTTATGATCGTGACAGTATTGTTTACAGTTGTGATGCCGAAATTTAAAATTGTACAGAATCTAGTAGATAAATTGAACTTGGTAAGTCGTGAAATTCTTACAGGTCTTCCGGTCATTCGTGCATTCCATACTGAGAAGCATGAGGAAGAACGTTTTGATAAGGCCAATAAAGAACTGACGAAAATCAATTTATTTGTAAACCGTGCTATGACATTTATGATGCCTGTAATGATGCTTGTGATGAATGGGATTACAGTTCTGATCGTATGGGTCGGAGGTCATAGTATCAATGACGGAACTATGCAGGTCGGAGATATGATGGCGTTTATCCAGTATGCAATGCAGATTATTATGTCATTCCTTATGATCTGTATGATTTCGGTTATGCTTCCAAGAGCAGCAGTTTCAGCGGAACGTGTGGATGAGGTGTTAAGGAGCAAGACAAAGATTCATGATCCCAAGGTTCCTAAGAATCTTCCGGAAAATGGAAAAGGAGAAGTGGCATTCGAACATGTATCTTTTCGTTATCCGGGTGCTGAAGAAGATGTATTGCATGATATTTCATTTACTGCAAAACCGGGTGAGACGACTGCATTCATCGGAAGTACAGGATGTGGTAAGTCAACACTGGTAAATCTGATTCCTAGATTTTATGATGTAACAGAAGGCGTGATCACTATTGACGGACAAGATATCAGAGAGATTACACAGCATGAACTTCGCGAAAAACTGGGTTATGTTCCACAGAAGGGAGTATTGTTCTCTGGGGATATTGCTTCCAACATCTTGTTCGGTAATCCGGACGGAAGTGAGAATGAGATGGTTGAGGCAGCTGAGATTGCACAGGCAACAGAGTTTATCGATGAGAAACCACAGCGTTATCAAAGCCCGATTTCTCAGGGGGGTGCAAATGTGTCTGGTGGACAAAAACAGAGACTTTCTATTGCAAGAGCTATTGCAAAGCATCCAGATGTATATATTTTTGATGATAGTTTTTCAGCGCTGGATTATAAGACGGATACCGTTCTTAGAAGCGCATTGAAAGAAAAAACAGCGGACAGTGTTGTTCTGATTGTTGCACAGAGAATCAGTACGATTCTTCATGCAGAGCAGATCATAGTTCTGGATGATGGCAAGATTGTAGGAAAAGGAACACACAAAGAACTTTTGAAAACTTGTGATGCTTATTATCAGATTGCAGCATCTCAGTTATCAGAAAGTGAATTAAAAAATGCGATGAAGGAGGAGGACTAGTATGGCAAGACATGGACGTATGGGCGGACACGGTATGAGTACCGAAAAAGCGAAAGATTTCAAAGGTACGATGAAGAAGCTGATGGGATATCTTGCAACTTATAAGATTGGTCTTATCCTCGTAGTTATATTTGCGGTTGGAAGTACAATCTTTAATATTGCCGGACCGAAGATTCTTGGAAAAGCAACTACAGAATTATTTAATGGTCTGGTAGGAAAGATTTCAGGTGGAAGTGGAATTGATTTTGATAAGATCGCGAAGATTTTGATAGGCCTTCTTTGCCTGTATTTGTGCAGTGCATTGTTCTCATTTATTCAGGGATTCATTATGACAGGAGTATCGCAGAAACTGACATATAGAATGAGAAAAGAAATCTCAGAGAAGATAGACAGACTTCCAATGGGATATTTCGACAAGATGACACATGGTGAGATTCTTTCCAGAATCACGAATGATGTAGATACTTTGAGTCAGAGTCTGAATCAGAGTGCAACACAGGTAATTACTTCTGTAGCTACGATTATTGGTGTGCTGGTTATGATGCTTAGTATTAGTCCACTGATGACAGTTATTGCACTTTTGATTTTGCCGGTTGCTATGGGCTTGATCGGTATGATTGTAAAGCGCTCTCAGAAATATTTCAAAGAGCAGCAGGAGTACCTGGGATATGTTAATGGACAGGTAGAAGAGGTTTATGGTGGACATAACATCGTAAAAGCATTTAATAAAGAAGAAGATGCTATTGAAGCATTTGATAAAGATAATGAGAGATTATATCATTCTGCATGGAAATCTCAGTTCTTATCAGGAATGATGATGCCGATTATGCAGTTTGTTGGAAATCTGGGATATGTAGCAGTTGTTATTCTTGGCGGATATCTGGCAATTAAGAAGACGATTGAAGTTGGAGATATCCAATCATTTATACAGTACGTAAGAAACTTTACACAGCCAATCCAACAGGTCGCACAGGTCGCAAATATGCTTCAGTCTACAGCAGCAGCTTCTGAGCGAGTATTTGAATTCTTAGAAGAACCAGAAGAAGAGGCGGCTCCTAAAAATCCGGTTCACCTTGCGAATCCACAGGGAAATGTGGAGTTTGAACATGTGAATTTTGGATATAATCCGGATCATACGATTATTCAGGATTTCAGTGTAAAAGTAAAGCCGGGACAGAAAATTGCAATTGTTGGACCGACAGGAGCAGGAAAGACAACGATGGTAAAACTTTTGATGAGATTTTACGATGTATCTGGTGGAGCTATAAAAGTAGACGGTCATGATATCCGTGAATTTGACAGAGGAGAGCTTCGTCGTATGTTTGGTATGGTGCTTCAGGACACTTGGTTATTCAAAGGAAGTATTGAAGATAATATTCGTTATGGAAAACTAGATGCTACCCACGAAGACGTAGTCAAAGCTGCAGATGCAGCTTATGCACATCGGTTTATTCAGACTTTGCCGGGTGGTTATAACATGGAATTAAATGAAGAGGCAAGTAATGTGTCTCAGGGACAGAAACAGCTTTTGACTATTGCGAGAGCAATTCTTGCAGATCCGAAGATTCTGATTCTGGACGAAGCAACCAGTTCTGTAGATACACGTACAGAAGTGCGTATCCAGAAGGCAATGGATAATCTGATGAAAGGGCGTACAAGTTTCATTATTGCGCACAGATTATCAACGATTCGAGATGCTGATATGATTCTTGTTATGAAAGAAGGAGATATCGTAGAGATGGGAAGACATGAAGAACTTCTTGCAAAAAATGGTTTTTATGCCGATCTCTATAATTCACAGTTTGAGCAGACGGCATAATAAGAACACATAATAAAAATTTCTGTGGTTGTGCGAAGGGCTTGTTCTATAGTATAATGTAAATTCGTAAGGAGTTTTAAGATAAAATGTTAGAAGAGAAAAAAGATACTATAGAAAAAAAGAAAAAAAGATATACAAAGAGACGTCAGCAAGTTATCAGACAGTTGTTTTTTATGGGAGTGGCAGTAGTTGTCATAGCCATTGGTGGTATAACATGGGCGGTAAAGTCACATAATGCATCGAAGAATACAGGTGCACAGATACAGGCATCACAGACACAGAAGAAGACAGATGCAGTGACGACAGTAGCAAAGAAAGCTGTGAAAGCGAACAGTGAAGACGCGAAGAAAGCCAAGGATAAAGAAAAGACTGAGAAGAAGGCTGAGACAGAAGAAGAGCGTATTGCGCGCGTAAGACAGGAAGCGGTGAATGCCGGATATCCGGAGAAAGTCATTGAACTTCTGGATAAGAATCCAGAGACTGTTCAGTTTGTAGAAGATTATGCGAAGAAAAAAGATCAGGCTCCGGCAGCGACAGTTGAGGCAGAGGATGGTTATTCCGGTATGTTTCCGGAAATTCTTCAGTGGGATGAGCGCTGGGGATATGCACCGTATGGTACAAGTATCATTGCAGTCAGCGGTTGTGGACCGACTTGCGTATCAATGCTGGTCGTAGGACTGACTGGGGATAAGACAGTAACACCGGCAGTTGTTGCAGATTATGCGACGCAGAATCACTATGTAGATGAGAATAATGATACAACATGGGCATTTATGACATCAGGCGTGGAACATTGGGGATTGACGTGCCGTGAGAGTAATGGAAATGAGAGCGAAATCGCAAAAGAATTACAAGAAGGACACCCGATTATTTGTAGTATGCGTCCGGGAGATTTTACTGATATTGGACATTTCATTATATTAACTTCTTATAACAATGGTGAAGTAACGATCTGTGATCCGTTTAGCCTTGAAAATTCTAAAAAAAGCTGGAATTATTCCCAGATCAGTTCTCAAATCAAAGCTGTTTGGGTATATTCAAAATAAAAAATGTATAAAAATACAGCCTCAATGAAAAGTTGAGGTTGTATTTTTTTTGAAAATGAGGTACAATTGTTTAAATGTATACAATTAAACAATATAAAAAGACATCCCAAAGGTACGGGAAGGCACAAGGAGGGACCCGGAATGAGTAATAAAGAGGTCATGAAATTAGAAGAAGACAGAGATTTAAAAGGAGAGTTTGCAGAGCTTTGCAAAGCACTTCATAATAATCATAGAATTGACCCGAATCTTTACGTAGAATATGATGTAAAGCGTGGACTGCGTGATTCAGCAGGAAAAGGAGTTTTGACAGGACTGACAGAAGTCTCTGATGTAACAGGATATAATTTGATCAATGGACGTAACATTCCGGCAGAGGGACGTCTTTATTATCAGGGAATCAATGTTAATGATATTGTAAACGGCATGAAAAACAAGAAGTTTGGATTTGAAGAGGTTGTATATCTTTTGATGTTTGGACATTTACCAAATAAGACAGAGATGGAACATTTCCTGGATGTTATGTTTGAACTGCAGGAACTGTCAGGAAGATTTGTCCGAGATGTTGTTATGAAAGCTTCCAGCGAGAATATTATGAATGCGATGCAGCGTTGCGTGCTGACACTTTATTCGTATGATGATAACCCAGATGATATTTCCCCGGACAATGTACTTCGTCAGGCACTTGAGCTGATTGCAAAACTGCCACTTATTGCAGTATATTCTTATCATTCATACAGACATTTCCGTAAAGATGAGATGCTCTTTATCCGTAACCCGGAGAAGGGACTGTCACTGGCAGAGAATATCCTTCTGATGCTCAGACCAAAGGGAGAATATACAGAACTTGAGGCAAAGGTACTGGATATTGCACTCGTACTTCACGCAGAGCATGGCGGTGGTAACAACTCCACATTTACAACTCATGTAGTAACATCTTCAGGAACAGATACTTACTCTTCAGTAGCAGCTTCTATCGGTTCTCTGAAAGGACCTAGACATGGTGGCGCGAACCTGAAAGTTCAGAATATGTTTGATGATATTAAGGTTCATGTGAAAGACTGGGCAAATGAAGAAGAAGTGGGAGCTTATTTACACAAGATCTTGAATAAAGAAGCATTTGACCATTCCGGACTGATCTATGGTATGGGACATGCGGTTTATACGTTGTCTGATCCAAGAGAGGTGATCTTGAAGAGATTTGCCAAAGCTCTTGCAGAAGAAAAAGGACTGATGAAAGAGTTTGCACTCTATGAGATGGTAGAGAGTCTCGCAGGTAAGATGATCAAAGAGCAGAGAAATCTTCAGAAAAATGTCTGCGCAAATGTAGACTTTTA
>CAKRCL010000037.1 GCA_934307335.1 uncultured Dorea sp.
TATCTGCCGAACCAGATACTTGATTTGGAGACAAGTGTATATTTAACAGCTGATGCATACGATAAATATATTTATCGAGTTCAGTGGAATAATCCACGTAACAGACAGGAATTAATTGATCATATATATGATCAGGCACAATATAGCAGAGGAGAAAGAATCACGACAGAAGATCAGATGGTAATCCTGTCGACCTGTTCAACTAGAGGAACTAATGCAAGACATGTTTTAGTATGCAGAATTGTCAAAACAGAGAATTATAGAGAAAAATAATAGATATATTTAAAATAACAATTAGAGGACGTTCGAAAGGGGTGGTACAATAAAGTAAGATTTTTACTGAAGATTAAGAAGAGGAGAGATTAACATGGTAAAAAAAGGGACTTGTGGTTTGTGTCAAGGTGGCTGTGCAGTTATTTATACCATTGAGGATGGGAAAATTGTGAAAGCAGAACCGGATAAAGAATCTCCGAAAGGAAGATTATGTCCGAGAGGTGCCTTGGTGCCAGATATTCTTTATGGGGAAAAGCGTATCAAACATCCATTGATCCGTGTTGGCGAACGTGGAGAAGGAAAGTTTCGTGAATGTAGTTGGGAAGAAGCAACAACCAAGGCGGCAGAGTTATTGAAAAAAACAGCGGATACATATGGTGGAAGATCACTGGCATCTTATTATGGACGTGGAATTTTAGGGCTTCCGGTGACAAGATTAGCTGGTAAAGGAGATGGAAGTGGAAAAGGAAAATTCCTTATAAATCTCGGTTCACCGAATGACATGAGCTGTGGGTCAATCTGTAATCTGGCCTCTAGTACAGTGACACCAGGGACACTGCTTGGTGTGAATACGCGAATGATGCAGCAGGAAATTGAAGATAGTGATTATATCATTTCCTGGGGGAAGAACTCTGCAAGTGATGATGGTCCACAGATTATGTTACGTCGCATCAAGGAAGCTCAGAAGAGAGGGGCTAAGCTGATTGTGATTGATCCGAGACAGGAAGGCCTTGGGAAGATTGCAGATTGGTGGATTCCAATTACACCAGGATCAGATGGAGCACTTGCACTTGCAATGTTAAAGTTGATTATTGACAGTCATCGATATGATCACGAATTTGTTGAGAAATTTACTTGTGGATTTGATGAGTTTAAGACTTACCTGGATACGCAGAATATAGAACAACTTTCAAAATGGTGTGGAATTTCAATCGAAGATATTGAAAAGTTGACAGATATTTTTTGTTCAACGACAAAGATTCCACTTGTATCTTATACAGGGTTGGAGTATCAACTGAGTGCAATTCAAAATAATCGTGCGATTTTTGTATTATGGGCAATTACAGGAAAGATGGATGCCCCAGGAGCTATATATCTGAATGGACAAGGCCTGCAAACGCCAAAGCTTTTTGAGATACCAAAGGAGAATGTTCCAATTGGAGTAGAGGAATTTCCATTATTTTACAAATTCTGTGGTGCAGGACAATTTTCATGTTTTCCAAAGGCAGTGCTTGAGGACGAACCATATCCAATTCGAGGACTGATGGTGCTTGGTGGGTCTCCGGTATTGTCATTTCCAGATAGTAAAAGCTGGAGAGAAGCATATAAGAAGTTAGAATGTCTGATCGTATTAGACAGATATTTCACAGAAGATGCCAGATATGCAGATGTAGTATTTCCGTCTTGTTCATTGTTTGAAGTGCCGAAAGTCGTGCCTGGTCCAGAAGGTCCACAAATTGAAGAGCCTTTCATTGCGCCGGTTGGAGAAGCAAAAAATGATGTATTAATTCTTGGAAATATTGCTGATAAACTTGGATTTGGTGACAAACTTCCACAGACAGAAGAAGAGTTAAGAGAATGGCTTTTGAGTGGAATAGCACCGAATGCCGGAGATTTTGCAAGCAAATTAAATCAGAAACAAGAAAAGCATTATAAAAAATATGAGACCGGTGAATTAAGGGCAGATGGAAAACCGGGATTCCCGACACCTACCGGAAAGTTGGAAATCTGTTCTACAATATTAGAGGAAAATGGATTTGTTCCTTATCCGGAATATAAAGATATCCGGTCTATACCGGAATTGAGCGGAAAGGAATATCCATTCACCATGACGAGTGGAGCAAGAAGTAATAACCGTATGGGTGTATTTGGTGCGAACTTGGAAGGAATTACTGCAATTGAACCATATCCGGTTGTTGATATTAATGAAGAAGATGCGAAAGAACTTGGCATTGCAGATGGAGATATGGTAAAAGTTACGACACCATTTGCAAATGGATGCTTTAAGGCAAAGATTCGTGGCGTTGCGAGACATGCAATACATATTCCGCATGGAGGTGGCAGTGCTTATATGTCAGAACCTTGGAAGAATGGTAATGTCAATGATCTTTGTAGTCTGGACTATGCAGATCCAATGACAGGATTTGTGTTGATAAAATCAGTACCTTGTCGAGTAGAGAAAATATAGTAGGTAAACTTTATTATAATATTAGAAATAGAAGCATAAAATCCAATGCTGAATTAAGAAAAAAGCATCTTTAGCTACAAAAAAGTTTACTATACAAAACAACAGGAGGAAAATTTATGCCAGAATTCAAATTGCCGGAGAACTTTGAAACATATCCGGAAGCGAGAAAAAAAGCCTTTCTGACTATGAAAGAGCTGAAAGAACAGGGACGCCGTATCGTTGGAGTGTTCTGTACATTTACACCGTGGGAGCTGATTCTTGCGGCAGACGCAGTGGCGGTCGTGTTATGTGGAATCGGGGATGATAACATACCGGCAGCGGAAGTGCGGCTTCCAAAGAACTTATGTCCGTTGATCAAAGCAAGTTACGGGGCAGCAGTGACTGACAAATGTCCATTTTTCTATTTTTCAGATATGGTGCTTGCAGAGACAACATGTGATGGAAAGAAGAAAATGTATGAGCTTATGGGCGAGCTGAAACATTGTCATATTATGCAGCTTCCGCCGGGACGTTACGGAAAGGGAGCTCTGGAGTTCTGGAAACAGGAAGTTATCTCTGTAAAGGAAGATTTGGAGCAATTCTATGGAATTACAATTACAGAGCAGAAAATCCGCGATGCGATTCATCTGAGAAACCGGGAGAGAAAAGCGGTGCTTGATTTCTTCGAGGTTGCCCGACTGAAACCTTCACCGATTACTGGTTATGAGATTATGACAGTTATCAGTTCCAATGAATTTTCACCAGATTTGGAGGAGAAGATTGCATATCTTGAAAAAAGAACGGCAGAACTTAAAGATCTCTATGAAAGAGAATATAAAGGAAAACCTTCCAGACCTAGAATTCTGATTACAGGATGTCCGGTCACTGGAGTTATGGACAAGGTCATTAAGAGAATTGAGGAAATGGGAGCGGACGTAGTTGGTTATGAGAACTGCTGTGGACCGAGAGAGAAGAAAGATCCGATTGATGAGACAAAGGATCCAATCACAGCGATTGCAGAAAAATATCTGCGCGTAAACTGTTCGGTTATGAGTCCGAATCCAGGCAGACTGGAAGCCCTTGGTACACAGATTGATGAATATCAGGTGGACGGAGTGGTCGAAGTTCTTCTTCAGGCCTGTCATACATTTGCCATTGAATCTGATGCAGTGAAAACATTTGTGACAAGAGAGAAGAATATTCCATATATGGCACTGACAACGGATTATTCTACTGCAGATCAGGGACAGATTGACACACGTCTGAATGCGTTCATTGAGATGCTGCAGTAGGAAAGATAAAAAAGTAACGATAAAAGTATAAGAAAAAGGATTGACTTTTTTTATCATAGGTGTTAAATATATATACGATATGAATAAGGTATTTGCTTGATAGAGGTGCGGGATTCATCAGTAACAACTGGCTACAGCGAGGGAAGCTGCCAGTTGCGAAAGGGGAGACCGCCGAAGGAAATGTTGTAATATCCCGGTTGCATTTCCTGGGGCGTGGCAGAATATGCCGCGAACTGTCACATCGGTGGAGCGCTATCAGAGTGTAATAATATAGAAGAATGGACTGATGAATGTTGTAAAGAATCAGGACATTTGGAAGCATGAATTATACCGTGAGTGCACGACACAGATGCACTCACGGTTTTTCTATATCTATAGATAAAAGATGTAGCCAGGCAGAACCTTTGTTCAGGAAATATAATTATCAGAAAAGGAGTAGAGGTTATGCTGAAAAAAAGAAAAATGGCTGTCTGGGGAATATTTGCATGTCTTATGATGATGCAGATGTGTTCTGTAAATGTATTTGCAGCAGAAGAGGCAGCAGAGTATGTGCCGAAGATGTACGCATCTTTCTGGGCACTGGTACCGCCGGTTGTGGCTATCGTACTGGCATTGATTACAAAAGAAGTTTATAGTTCCTTGTTCGTAGGAATTGTGATTGGAGGACTTTTTTGGTCGGGATTCCAATTTGAGAAAACGGTTCTTCATGTATTTCAGGACGGTATTGTAGGAGTTCTGACAGACAGCTACAATATGGGAATTTTGGTATTCCTGGTCATTCTTGGAATTATGGTATGTATGATGAACAAGGCTGGAGGTTCTGCTGCATTCGGAAGATGGGCAAGCAGCCATATCAGGACAAGAATTGGAGCTCAGCTTGCAACGATTGCTCTTGGAGTATTGATTTTTATTGATGATTACTTTAACTGTCTGACAGTTGGAAGTGTTATGCGTCCGGTTACAGACAAGCATCAGGTATCAAGAGCGAAGTTAGCTTACCTGATTGATGCTACGGCAGCTCCGGTATGTATCATTGCACCGATTTCTTCATGGGCAGCAGCAGTTACAGGATTTGTAGAGGGTGAGGACGGATTTTCTATTTTCCTTCGTGCAATTCCATTTAACTACTATGCATTACTTACAATTTTAACAATGGTACTTCTTGTTGTATTAAAAATTGATTTTGGAACAATGCGTGTTCATGAGGATAATGCATTAAAAGGAGATATCTATACCACACCGGACAGACCGTATGCAGATGCGCAGGATGATGTAGTTGAAGAAAAAGGTGGCGTGATCGATCTTGTTTTCCCAATCCTTGTACTGATTGGCTGCTGTATTATCGGAATGCTTTACAGTGGTGGATTTTTCAGTGGTGTTAGCTTTGTAGAAGCATTTTCAGCCAGTGATGCGTCTGTTGGATTGATGCTTGGAAGTTTCTTTGCATTTGTTGTTACTGTTATTTTTTATGCACTTCGAAAAGTGTTGAAGTTTACAGATTCTATGGCATGTATTCCAGATGGATTCAAAGCTATGGTACCTGCAATCCTGATTCTGACATTTGCATGGACGCTGAAAGCTATGACAGACAGTCTTGGTGCAGCAGAGTATGTAGCTGGAGTTATGGAGACAGCTGCGACAGGTCTTGTGAATTTCCTTCCGGCTATTATTTTCCTGGTGGGATGCTTCCTGGCATTTGCAACAGGAACTTCCTGGGGAACATTCGGAATTTTGATTCCAATTGTAGTTGCCGTATTCCAGGGAACAAATGAAACAATGATGATCATTTCTATCTCAGCCTGCATGGCAGGTGCGGTATGTGGAGACCACTGTTCACCAATCTCTGATACGACGATCATGGCGTCAGCCGGAGCGCAGTGCAATCATGTAAACCACGTATCCACACAGCTTCCATATGCTATGACTGTGGCAGCAGTATCATTTGTGACTTATGTCATTGCAGGATTTGTACAGAATGCTTGGATCTGTCTGCCGATCGGTATTGTGCTGATGACAGGAACGTTATTAGTGATCCGTGAAATCACAGGTAAGGAAGAGTAGAAGCAGGCTTTATCATTTGTGAAAAACCTAGAGTATAGAAGAGCATTTTGATTGAAAATGAAGGTCAGAAACCAGAACATTTTCAAAATCAGATGCTCTTTTTCTGTCTGTGAAAAGGAACGTTTATTTTGTGAAAAAATGTGGTATAATCTACTAGAGTATGTGAAAGGAGAACATCGGAAAGTTTATGAGTGTAAAAGACTTAACGACATATGAAGTATTAAAGGACGAAGATTTACAGGGAATTAAAGCGAAAGGAAAGCTTTTAAGACATAAGAAGAGTGGGGCCAGGGTCCTGCTTGTTGAAAATGATGACGATAATAAAGTATTCAGTATTGCATTTCGGACACCGCCGTCAGACAGTACAGGAGTGCCGCATATTATGGAGCATTCAGTGCTTTGCGGATCTAAGAATTTTCCGGCGAAGGATCCGTTTGTAGAGTTGGTGAAGGGTTCTCTCAATACATTTCTGAATGCTATGACTTATCCGGATAAGACAGTTTATCCGGTGGCGAGTTGCAATAATAAGGATTTTCAGAACTTGATGCATGTCTATATGGACGCAGTGTTATATCCGAATATTTATAATCATGATAAGACATTTCGTCAGGAAGGCTGGAGTTATAAGCTTGATACTCCGGACGGAGAGCTTTCTTATAATGGAGTTGTCTATAATGAGATGAAAGGAGCATTTTCTTCACCGGAAGGAGTGCTTGACAGAGTTGTGTTGAATACACTTTTCCCGGATAACTGTTATGCAAATGAATCCGGTGGAGATCCGGAAGTAATTCCAGAGCTTACGTATGAGCAGTTTTTGGATTTCCACAGAACCTATTATCATCCATCCAATAGTTATATTTATCTGTATGGGGATATGGATATGGAAGAGAAGCTTAGATGGCTGGATGAAGAATACCTTTGTCATTATGACCGGAAAGAAGTGGATTCTGAGATCTGTTTGCAGAAACCGTTTGATGAGGTAAAAGAGAAGACTTTTGAATATTCCATAGCAAGCGATGAATCTACAGAAGAGAATACGTATCTTTCTTACAATAAGGTTATTGGAACAACACTGGATCGTGAACTTTATCAGGCATTTGAGATACTGGATTATGCACTTTTGTCTGCACCGGGAGCACCTCTTAAGAAGGCACTTACGGATGCTGGCATTGGAAAAGATATTATGGGGTCTTATGATAATGGCGTATATCAGCCGATTTTTTCTGTTGTTGCAAAAAATGCAGAGGAAAGCCAGAAAGATGCATTTGTGAAAGTGATTGAGGATGTTCTGAGAGATCAGGTTAAGAATGGAATTAATCAGAAAGCACTTCAAGCAGGAATTAATTATAATGAGTTCCGTTACAGAGAGGCTGATTTTGGAAATTATCCAAAAGGCTTGATGTATGGACTTCAGGTTATGGATAGCTGGCTTTACGATGAAAATCAGCCATTTATCCATATTGAGGCGTTGGAGACATTTGAATTTTTAAAGAGCAAAGTTGGAACTGGATATTATGAAGAACTGATCCAGAAGTATCTGCTTGACAATACACATGGAGCAATTGTAGTTGTTCGCCCGGAGCAAGGACGTACTGCACGTATGGATGCACAGCTTCAGGAGAAACTCCAAGAATACAAAGAGTCTTTAAGTAAAGAAGCGATTGAAAAGCTGGTAGCTGATACAAAGGCACTGGAAGAATATCAGTCAGAACCGGAAGCAATTGAAAATCTGGAGAAGATACCAGTATTAAAACGAGAAGATATTTCCAGAGAGATTGCACCGTTCTTCAACGAGGAGATGAATCTGGCGAATGTGCCGGTTGTTTATCACGAGGTTGAAACGAATGGAATCGGATACGTGACAGCGATGTTCGATCTTTCCTGTGTAAGTGCAGATGAGCTTGCAGATGTTGGAATTTTGCAGTCAGTACTTGGAATTATTGATACGGAGAACTATGAATACAGTGAGCTATTCAATGAGATTAATGTCAATACCGGAGGAATCGGTACATCATTGGAACTGTATAATGATGTGACCCGTGTGAAAGAAAAAGAATTCAAAGCAACATTTGAGATCAAAGGAAAAGCATTATACTCACAACTTGAAAAGACATTTGCCATGATGGCAGAGATTCTTACTGCATCAAAACTGGATGATACAAAAAGAATCCGGGAGATTCTTGCCATGTTGAAATCAAGGCTGCTTATGAAATTCCAGTCTTCCGGACATACGACCGCAGCACTTCGTGCGCTGTCCTATGCATCACCATCTGCCAAGTTCAAAGATATGACAAGCGGAATTGATTTCTACAAACGAGTTGCCTATATTGAGGAACATTTTGACGAGGAAAAAGAGGCATTATCTCAGAGATTGTACGCATTGGCAAAGAAAATCTTCCGTCCGGACAACATGATGATCAGTTATACAGCGGCAAGAGAAGGACTTGAGGGAATGGAACCGATGGTTGCAGAACTTGCCGGAAAGCTCAATCATGAGAAAGTAAAAGAGACACCGTGCATTATTCAGTGTGAGAAGAAGAACGAAGGCTTTAAGACAGCATCAAAAGTACAGTATGTTGCACGTACCGGTAACTTCATAGACCGGGGAGTGGAGTATACAGGCGCACTGCAGATTTTAAAAGTCATCTTAAGTTATGATTATTTATGGCAGAATATCCGCGTAAAAGGTGGGGCTTATGGATGTATGAGCAGCTTTAACCGTATTGGAGAAGGATATTTTGTATCTTATCGTGATCCGAACCTGAAGCGTACGATTGACGTATATGAAGGGGTTGTAGATTATCTGAAGAATTTTACTGTCAGTGACCGCGATATGACAAAATACATCATTGGAACAATCAGTAATATTGATCAGCCAATGACACCGGCAACCAAAGGAGAGCGTTCTATGAATCTGTATTTAAATAAAGTAAGCGCTGATATGATCAGAAAAGAGCGTGCACAGATTCTTGATGCCACACAGGGAGATATCCGCGCATTGGCAGATGTAGCAGAAGCTGTGCTGGCAGCAGAGCAGCTTTGTGTTATCGGTGGTGAAGAAAAGATAGAAGAAGATAAAGAATTGTTTGACGAAGTGACAAGCTTTTAACGGTACTTTTTCGAGAGGAGATTGTATGAAGGATAATTTTAAGTCAGGTTTTGTAACATTGATCGGACGTCCGAATGTAGGAAAATCTACATTAATGAATTATTTGATCGGACAGAAGATTGCAATTACATCTAATAAGCCACAGACAACACGTAACCGAATCCAGACCGTGTTGACAACAGAGGAAGGGCAGATTGTCTTTGTAGACACACCAGGAATTCATAAAGCAAAGAATAAGCTTGGAGAATATATGGTAAATGTGGCTGAAAAGACATTGAATGAGGTAGATGTGGTACTTTGGCTTGTAGAGCCGACAACATTTATCGGAGCTGGAGAGCAGCATATTGCAAAGCAGCTTCAGAGAGTAAAGACGCCGGTTATTCTTGTGATCAATAAGGTGGATTCTGTAAAAAGAGAAGAGATCCTTCCGGCGATTGCAGCATATAAGGATATTTATGATTTTGCAGATATTGTTCCGGTATCTGCAAGAAGCGGTGATAATACGGATGAGCTGTTGCGCGTGATTATGAAATATTTGCCATATGGACCACAGTTTTATGATGAAGATACTGTGACAGACCAGCCGGAGCGCCAGATTGTGGCAGAGTTGATTCGAGAGAAAGCACTTCACAGTCTGCAGGATGAGATCCCGCATGGCATAGCAGTTGCGATTGACCGTATGAAAATGCAGAATAAAGTCATGCATATTGACGCAACTATTATTTGCGAACGAGATTCTCATAAAGGTATTATTATCGGAAAACAGGGAAGTATGCTGAAAAAAATTGGAAGCACTGCTCGTTATGAGATTGAAAGAATGCTGGATTGTAAGGTAAATTTAAAGCTTTGGGTGAAGGTTAAGAAAGACTGGAGAGACAGCGAATTCCTGATGAAAAATTTTGGCTATCGGGAAGAGGAATAAAAAAGCTGATATGTGGGGGAATCTAATCATAGGAAGAACATTTTATGTGGATAAAAAGCTTATGATGAGGTGACCCTATGGAAAAAAAGTACTGGAAGCAGTTTATGAAGACAGGAAGGATTGCGGATTATCTATATTACCGGGGAATACAGATCTGCCGGAAAGTCATGGAAAGTTCGCAGGAGAAGACTTATGAATCAGATTACCGTGACGGGCATGGTACTTTCAGCCGCTCCGGTAGGAGACTATGACAGACGGATTGTCCTTTTGACAAAAGAACGCGGGAAAATTGCAGCATTTGCAAGAGGAGCAAGACGAACAAATAGTGCACTTCTCGGAGTAACAAGCCCATTTTCATTTGGAGAATTTACAGTCTATGAGGGGCGGACATCATATACTTTGATGTCGGCCTCTATTTCCAATTATTTTTCAGAACTTCGTACGGACGTGGAAGGTGCTTATTATGGGTTTTATTTCCTTGATTTTGCAGGATATTATGCAAGAGAGGCAAATGATGAGACGGAGCTTTTGAAGCTTTTATATCAGACATTCAGAGCACTGACAAATACACATATACCGAATCGGCTGGTTCGTTGTATTTTTGAATTAAAGACCGTATGCATCAATGGAGAGGGACCACAGGTATTTGAATGTGTCAGTTGTGCCGGCCATGGAGATTCTATGAAATTTAGTGTTCGAAAAGGTGGCCTGGTCTGTAAAAAGTGTGAAAGTCAGGCATCGGATGCTGTGAAGATTGCTACGTCTACTTTGTATACACTGCAATATATTGTCAGTTCAAAAGTAGAAAAGCTGTATACATTTACGGTAAAAGATGAAATATTGGTAGAATTAGAAGACATCATTCGTAATTATCTGGCCGTTTATGTAGGTCGTAATTTCAAATCATTAGAGATATTAGAGACAATTGTCTGAAAAATTGTCAGACTTATAGAATTGTTTGTGAAATAAGACTTGAAAATAGCTGAAATTAACTGTATAATTATTAACAATATCAGAGGATAAGGAGAAGGGAATATGGTAGAAAAAACAATGGAAAAAATCGTAGCCTTAGCAAAATCCAGAGGATTTGTATATCCGGGATCTGAGATTTACGGTGGACTTGCCAATACATGGGATTATGGTAACCTGGGAGTCGAGCTTAAGAATAATGTAAAAAGAGCTTGGTGGCAGAAGTTCATCCAGGAATCTCCGTATAATGTCGGAGTGGATTGTGCAATCTTGATGAACCCTCAGACATGGGTAGCAAGTGGACATCTCGGAGGATTCAGTGATCCTCTTATGGATTGTAAAGAATGCCATGAGCGTTTTCGTGCAGATAAGCTGATTGAGGATTATGCACATGAGCATGGCATCGATATTGGAGACAGTATTGATGGATGGAGTCATGAGCAGATGGAGAATTTCATTAAAGAGAACAATGTTCCATGTCCAACTTGTGGAAAACATGATTTTACAGAGATCCGTGAGTTCAATCTGATGTTCAAGACATTCCAGGGAGTAACAGAAGATGCGAAGAATACAGTATATTTGAGACCTGAGACTGCGCAGGGAATTTTTGTAAACTTTAAGAATGTACAGCGTACATCCAGAAAGAAGATTCCATTTGGAATTGGACAGATTGGTAAATCATTCAGAAATGAGATTACACCAGGTAACTTTACATTCCGTACAAGAGAATTTGAACAGATGGAATTAGAGTTCTTCTGTGAGCCGGATACAGACCTTGAGTGGTTTGCATATTGGAAGAAGTTCTGTATGGATTGGTTACACACATTAGGACTGAAAGAAGAAGAAGTTCGTTATCGTGATCATGATAAAGAAGAGCTTTCTTTCTACAGTAAAGCAACAACAGATATCGAGTTCCTTTTCCCATTTGGATGGGGAGAGCTGTGGGGAATCGCAGACCGTACAGATTATGACCTGTCACAGCATATGGATATATCCAAACAGGATCTTACGTATTTTGACGATGAGAAGAAGATTAAATACACACCATATGTAGTTGAGCCGTCACTGGGAGCTGACCGTGTAGTTCTTGCATTCCTTTGTGCAGCATATGATGAAGAAAATATCGGAACAGAGGATAAGCCGGATACAAGAACAGTTCTTCATTTCCACCCGGCACTTGCACCTGTAAAGATTGGTGTACTTCCACTGTCTAAGAAACTCAACGAAGGTGCAGAAAAAGTATACGCACAGTTATCAAAGAAATATAACTGTGAATTCGATGATCGTGGAAATATCGGAAAACGTTATCGTCGTCAGGATGAAATCGGTACACCATTCTGTGTAACATACGATTTTGATTCTGAAGAAGATGGAGCAGTAACAGTACGTGACCGTGATACCATGGAGCAGGAAAGAATTAAGATAGAAGATTTGGATGCATATTTCGACAAAAAATTTGCATGGTAGAATTAAGATGGGGACGTAGTAAACCTTTAAGGTTTACTACGTCCCCAAAATAATAATCTACAGCTATAAAAGTATATAGAGGTGATATGATATGGATTATAGAAATGTATGGAAAGTATATGACCAGTTACAACTGGAAAAGTTAGATAAGCTGAATGAAGTTTATAAGAATTGTCTGGATGAAGGAAAGACAGAGCGTGAGTGTATTGCGTTGGCAGTGAAGAAAGCAGAAGCTGCCGGATATAGGAACTTAAAAGAGCTTCAAAAAGAAAATGCAAAGTTAAAAGCCGGAGATAAGGTATATGCAGTGTGTATGGATAAGAGCATTGCTTTATTTATTATTGGTCAGGAGCCATTGGAGAATGGAATGAATATTTTAGGTGCTCATATTGATTCTCCACGTATTGATGTAAAACAGAATCCATTATATGAAAATGAAGAATTGGCTTATCTTGATACGCATTATTATGGCGGAATTAAAAAATATCAATGGGTGACTCTGCCACTTGCGATTCATGGTGTGATTGCGAAAAAAGATGGAACAATCGTACCGGTCAGCATCGGAGATGAGGAAGAAGATCCGGTATTTGTCATCACAGATCTGCTGGTACATCTGGCTTCCAAGCAATTAGAGAAAAAAGGTAGTGTGGTAGTAGAAGGTGAGAAACTGGATCTCTTGATAGGAAGCCGTCCATTGGAACAGGATCCATCTCTTGATAAAGAAGAAAAAGATGCTGTAAAAGCAAATGTTATGGAGCTTTTGAAAACGTATTATGAGATGGATGAAGAGGATTTCGCTTCAGCAGAGCTTGAGATTGTTCCGGCGGGAAAGGCAAGAGATTGCGGACTTGACCGAAGTATGATACTTGCATATGGACAGGATGACCGCGTGTGTGCATTTACGTCATTATTTGCAATTTTGGATACTCCGGAGGTAACACGTACCGGTTGCTGCATTCTAGTAGATAAAGAGGAAATAGGAAGTGTTGGCGCAACAGGTATGCAGTCCAGATTTTTTGAAAATGTAGTAGCTGAACTGATTGCTATGACAGAGGGAGAATCCGAACTGAAAGTAAGACGTGCCCTTCAGAATTCTCGAATGTTATCTTCGGATGTAAGTGCGGCATATGATCCGATGTATGCAGATGTGTTTGAGAAAAGAAGCTCTGCATTCTTTGGAAAAGGATTGGTATTTAATAAATTTACAGGAAGTCGTGGAAAAAGTGGTTCTAACGATGCAAATGCAGAATATCTTGCAAAGATTCGTAGTGTTATGGATGATGCAGATGTATCTTATCAGTTCGCTGAGCTTGGAAAAGTAGATGCCGGCGGCGGAGGAACGATTGCCTATATTATGGCTAATTATGGAATGGAAGTTATTGATAGTGGTGTAGCGGTATTGTCCATGCATGCGCCTTGGGAAGTGACAAGTAAGGCAGATGTCTATGAAGCTTACAGAGGATATGTTGCATTTTTGAAAAATATGTAGATAATAAATGGAAAGTGTGCGCTTTTTGTGAAAATATCATGAAAAATGCAATTATTATTGCTAAAAAACGGCAAAAACAGCTTATCTTATTGACAAAAATGTAACAAAGAAATTATAATGTAATTGCGACTTACAATATAATACATTAGGAGGTCATAATTATGGCAAAATGGGTTTATATGTTTACAGAAGGTAACGCTACTATGAGAAATCTACTCGGTGGCAAGGGCGCGAATCTTGCGGAGATGACGAATTTAGGTCTTCCGGTACCGCAGGGATTTACGGTGACAACGGAGGCCTGCACTCAGTATTACGAAGATGGCAGACAGATCAATGATGAGATCATGAGACAGATCATGGAAGCTATTGATCAGATGGAGGTTATCACAGGCAAAAAGTTTGGTGATAAGACCAATCCGTTGCTTGTTTCTGTTCGTTCCGGAGCAAGAGCATCAATGCCAGGTATGATGGATACAATTCTGAATCTTGGATTAAATGAAGAAGTAGTTGAGACTTTGGCAGAAGCGTCCGGCAATCCTCGTTGGGCATGGGATTGCTATCGAAGATTTATTCAGATGTTTTCTGATGTAGTTATGGAAGTCGGTAAGAAATATTTTGAAGAACTGATCGACAAGATGAAAGAAAAACGTGGCGTGAAACTGGACGTAGAGCTTACGGCGGAAGATTTAAAAGAGCTTGCAGGACAGTTCAAAGCTGAATATAAAGAGAAAATCGGTTCTGATTTTCCAACAGATCCAAAAGAACAGTTGACAGAAGCTATCAAAGCTGTATTTCGTTCCTGGGATAATCCTAGAGCAAATGTATACCGCCGTGATAATGACATTCCATATTCATGGGGAACTGCAGTAAATGTTCAGATGATGGCATTTGGAAATATGGGAGACGATTGTGGAACAGGTGTTGCATTTACTCGTGATCCTGCAACAGGAGAAAAAGGTCTGTTCGGTGAATTTTTGACAAATGCACAGGGAGAAGATGTAGTTGCAGGTGTCAGAACTCCGATGAAGATTACAGAGATGGAAAGAAAATTCCCAGAAGCGTTTGTAGAATTTAAAAAAGTATGTGAAATTCTTGAAAAACATTATAGAGATATGCAGGATATGGAATTTACGGTTGAACACGGAAAACTCTATATGTTGCAGACAAGAAATGGTAAGAGAACTGCTCAGGCAGCATTAAAGATCGCATGTGATCTGGTAGATGAGGGTATGAGAACTGAGGAAGAAGCAGTTGCAATGATCGATCCACGCAACTTGGACACACTTCTTCATCCACAGTTCGACCAAAAAGCGTTAAAGGCAGCAACACCTCTTGGAAAAGGACTTGGTGCATCACCGGGAGCAGCTTGCGGAAAAGTTGTATTTACTGCTGAGGATGCAGTAGAGTGGGCAAAGCGAGGAGAAAAAGTTGTCCTTGTTCGTTTGGAGACTTCACCAGAGGATATTACAGGTATGAAATCTGCACAGGGAATTCTGACAGTCCGCGGAGGTATGACCTCACATGCAGCAGTAGTTGCGCGTGGTATGGGAACCTGTTGTGTATCCGGTTGTGGAGATATCGCAATGGATGAAGAAAATAAAAAGTTTACTTTGTCAACAAAAACATTTCACGAAGGCGATGCGATCTCACTCGATGGAACAACAGGTAATATTTACGAGGGAATTATCCCAACTGTAGATGCTACGATTACGGGCGAGTTTGGAAGGATTATGAACTGGGCAGATAAATATCGTACAATGAAAGTTCGTACAAATGCAGATACACCTGCTGATGCAAAGAAAGCAGTAGAACTTGGTGCAGAAGGAATCGGACTTTGCCGTACAGAGCATATGTTCTTTGATGAAAACAGAATCGCAGCTTTCCGTGAGATGATTTGTTCAGATACTGTAGAAGAAAGAGAAGCAGCTCTTGAAAAGATTCTTCCATATCAGCAGGGAGATTTTGAAGCTCTTTATGAAGCTCTGGAGGGAAATCCGGTTACAATCCGATTCCTTGATCCACCGCTTCATGAATTCGTACCGACAGAGGAAGAGGATATTAAGAAACTTGCTGATGCACAGGGTAAAACTGTGGAGCAGATTAAAAATATTATCGACAGTCTTCACGAGTTCAATCCTATGATGGGTCATCGTGGATGCCGCTTGGCAGTAACTTATCCGGAAATCGCAAAGATGCAGACAAAAGCAGTCATCCGGGCAGCTATTAAAGTAAAGAAAAATCATCCGGATTGGAATATTAAGCCAGAAATTATGATTCCGTTGGTTGGAGAAGTCAAAGAGTTAAAATATGTTAAGAAATTTGTAGTAGAAGCAGCAGATGCAGAGATTGCAGCTTCTGGTATTGCACTGGAATATGAGGTTGGAACTATGATTGAGATTCCAAGAGCAGCACTCACTGCAGATGATATTGCAAAAGAAGCTGATTTCTTCTGCTTTGGAACAAACGATCTTACACAGATGACATTTGGATTCTCAAGAGATGATGCTGGAAAATTCCTGGATGCATATTATGATGTAAAAATCTATGAAAATGATCCATTTGCAAAACTGGATCAGAATGGTGTAGGAAAATTAATGGAAATGGCCATTACTCTTGGAAAGCAAGCCAATCCAAATCTGCATATTGGAATCTGTGGAGAACATGGAGGAGATCCTTCCTCTGTAGAATTCTGCAACGAACTGGGATTAAATTATGTTTCTTGTTCACCTTTCAGAGTTCCAATTGCAAAACTTGCGGCAGCGCAGGCAGCAATTAACCAGAAATAGTACACTGTAGGTGACTAACATAGAACGTTAATTAGCTTATATAGAAAACCCCTTACATCAATTATGGTGTGAGGGGTTTTTTACGTGAAAAATGTACAAAAGTTCTTGGGTGTGGTAGTATGATGATAAAGATAAATCGGGATTTGCACAATTCTTGAACTCAACACAAACTGCCATCAGTGTTGTTCCGTTGCCCGTTCTTTGCTGGTA
>CAKRCL010000038.1 GCA_934307335.1 uncultured Dorea sp.
TATAGTAGATAACCGTGATACAATATTTTTCTGCCCATTTGAGGGTAGAATTCCTTGCTCCCACATAAGCGGGCGGGGGCCAAAAGACCAGAAGGAGGTGCAGGACGACATGAATAAGTATGAATTAGCTGTTGTTGTCAGTGCAAAAATCGAAGATGACGAGAGAGCTCAGGTTATCGAGAAAGTAAAGGCTTTAGTAGAGCGTTTCGGTGGCAAGATCTCTGACGTTGATGAGAGCGGTAAGAAGAGATTAGCTTACGAGATTCAGAAAATGAAAGAAGCATATTACTACTTCATCCACTTCGATGCTGAGGCTGATGTTCCAGGCGAGATCGAGCAGAGAATCCGCATTATGGACAATGTCATCAGATATTTATGCGTAAGACAGGAAGCATAATCAGGAAGAAGAGGTAATTATATGAATAAAGTTATTTTGATGGGACGCCTGACCAGAGATCCTGAAGTGAGATATTCACAAGGAGAAAGTTCTCTGGCTATCGCGAGATATACGTTGGCAGTAGACAGAAGATTCAGACGTAATGGAGATGAACAGTCAGCTGACTTCATCGGATGCGTTGCGTTTGGAAAAAGCGCTGAGTTCGCTGAGAAGTATTTCCGTCAGGGACTGAAGGTCATTGTGACCGGACGTATTCAGACAGGAAGCTACACGAACAAAGATGGACAGAAGGTATATACAACAGACGTTGTAGTGGAAGATCAGGAATTTGCTGAGAGTAAAGCTACAAGTGATGCCAATGCAGGAAGATATTCCAATGCAGGTGGTTTCCAGCAGGCACCGGCAACTGCGCCGGCAGCTGATGCAGGTGACGGCTTCATGAATATTCCGGATGGAATTGATGAAGAACTCCCATTTAACTAAGGTTCGTTGAATTTATAAGATTCAAAGTATTAGGAGGCAAATAAAATGGCTTACGATAAAGCAGCTCGTCCAGAGGGCGGATTCAAGAGAAGAAATCCAGGACGCAGAAGAAAAAAAGTATGCGTATTCTGTGGTAAAGAGAATAACGAGATCGATTACAAAGATGTAGCAAAGTTAAGAAAGTATGTTTCTGAGAGAGGAAAAATCCTTCCAAGAAGAATTACAGGAAACTGTGCTAAACATCAGAGAGCTCTTACAGTAGCAATTAAGAGAGCTCGTCACGTTGCATTAATGCCATACGTGCAGGATTAATTAATAGTTGATTATTGCCGTCACATTCAGATGAGTGTGGCGGTTTTTTGTATAATAGAAAATTGTATTTTCTATTATATAAAAAGCCGCCGGTAGGATCGCATATATATTGAAATAGACGTTACGGTAAAAGTGTGGTATGATTTTAACAAATGTGCAATTCAGCTAAGTGAAGTTTTGCGATTGTGAAAATGCAAATGGGAGGTATAAGATAGATATGAAAAAACCAGTATTGGTAATTATGGCAGCGGGAATGGGAAGTCGTTATGGTGGACTGAAGCAGATTGATCCAGTAGATGCAAAAGGCCGCATTATCATGGATTTTTCTATTTTTGATGCGAAGCGTGCAGGATTTGATAAAGTAATATTTATCATCAAAAAAGAGCAGGAGGAGTTGTTTCGTGAGGCAGTGGGTGACCGCGTATCAGAATATATGGAGGTTGCCTATGCATATCAGGAGATTGATAACATTCCGGCAGGGTTTAAAGTCCCAGAGGGGAGAGTGAAGCCATGGGGGACTGCTCATGCAGTATATAGCTGTAAGGATATGATCGATGGACCATTTGTAGTGATCAATGCAGATGATTATTATGGAAGAGAAGCATTTAAACTCATTTTTGATTATCTGGAAAGTCATGAAGATGATGATAAATTCCGCTATACCATGGTAGGCTATAAGCTTTGCAATACAGTTACGGAAAATGGATATGTATCTCGTGGTGTATGCGATATGAATGAGGCAGGGGAACTGATTAGTATTCATGAAAGAACACGTATTGAACAGCACGAGGACGGCATTGCTTATACAGAAGATGATGGTGTCAATTGGATCGGACTTGCAGATGATACAACAGTTTCTATGAATATGTGGGGATTTTCCAGAAGTATTCTCGATGAGATTGAAAAAGGATTCCCGGCATTTCTTGAAAAAGGCATTAAAGAGAATCCGATGAAATGTGAATACTATCTGCCGGGTGTTGTGAGTGATCTACTTGAAGAAAATCGTGCGACGGTTGCAGTTCTGAAGTCTTCAGATAAATGGTATGGTGTGACATATAAGGAAGATAAACCGGTGGTTATGGAAGCAATCCGTAAGATGGAAGAGGAAGGACTGTATCCGGCTTAAAAAAGATTTAACAAACTCATTAGGAGAATCAATGTTCGGTGAGTTGAAGAAGTGACAGCTAAGTGCTATAATAAGGCAAAGTCGGAGAGGTAATAAAATCTGATGAAAGTAAGAAAACAGTAGGATAATAATAACCAAGGTTTTTATATGGAGGAAATTAAGATGGCAAAAATATTAATTACAGGTGGGGCAGGATATATTGGAAGTCATACAGCGTTAGAACTTTTGAAAGAGGGTTATGAGGTAGTTGTGTATGATAATCTCTGTAACTCATCTCAGGAATCCATGAAACGTGTAGAAGAACTTGCGGGTAAAAAAATTACATTTTACGAAGGCGATATTTTGGATGAAGGGACACTGAAGACAATGTTCGAGAAAGAACAGATAGATGCGGTTATTCATTGCGCTGCATTGAAGGCTGTAGGCGAATCTGTAAGAAAACCACTGGAATATTATCATAATAATATAACAGGAACACTGACTCTTATGAAGGTGATGCGTGAAGTAGGCGTGAAGAATATTGTATTCAGCTCTTCTGCAACTGTCTATGGAAGTCCGGAGACTATGCCGATCACAGAGGAGTGTCCGAAAGGTCAGTGCACGAATCCATACGGATGGACAAAATCTATGATGGAGCAGATTATGACAGATGTTCAGGCCGCAGATCCAGAGTGGAATGTAGTATTGCTTCGTTACTTTAACCCGGTCGGAGCTCATGAGAGTGGACGTATCGGAGAGGATCCAAAGGGAATCCCGAACAATCTGATGCCATATATTTCTCAGGTAGCTGTTGGAAAACTTGAAAAATTAGGTGTATTTGGAGACGACTATGATACACCGGACGGTACCGGTGTGCGAGATTATATCCATGTTGTGGATCTGGCAATTGGACACGTAAAAGCAATCAAATACATTTTCTCTAACCCGGGACTGGATGTTATTAACCTTGGAACGGGAGTTGGATATTCTGTATTAGATATGGTAAAAGCGTTCAGTAAAGCTTGTGGAAAAGAGATTCCATATGAGATAAAACCAAGACGTGAAGGAGATATTGCAATGTGTTATGCAGATCCTTCAAAAGCAGCTAAAGTACTTGGCTGGAAAGCTGAGAGAGGACTTGAACAGATGTGTGCGGATGCATGGAACTGGCAGTCACAGAACCCGGAGGGTTATAGAGGTTAAAAAGTATGAATGAGAGCTTGAGCAAAAAGCGCAAGGCACATATTAGTGGCAGACTGAAGAATTATATGCGCTGGCCGATCGTGATGGCGGTCATGCTTCTTATATTGAGTATATGGATTTATCGCATAGATATGAAAGCCGGCATTGTTATGCTGCTTTTTATGCTGATTAATATAGTGGGAATCAGTATTCTGTATATGTACAGCAGAACGTTGATCATGAAGGATTTGATAGAATTTGCGGCTCAGTATGGTGTTGTGCAAAATACACTTTTGAAAGAGTTGTCTATTCCATATGCAATTCTTTTGGAAAACGGACAGCTTTTGTGGATGAATGTCCAATTTGAGCGGTTGTTTGGGGATAAAGCGCAGAAAGATAAATATCTGAGCAGGTATATACCAGAGTTGAACAGCAGCATTTTCCCAAAAGAGGAGAATGATGTGGTAGAGATGGATGTCTATTATGAAGACCGGGAATATAAGGCGGAACTTAGAAGAGTATCTGTGGAGGGATTCAGTGAGACAGAACAATTGTTGGAGCTGCCTGAGGAGAGGGAGTATTTTATTGCGGTTTATCTCCAGGATGTAACCGAGTTAAACCGATATATTAAAGAAAATGAAGAGCAGCGTCTGGTTGCAGGACTTGTTTATATTGACAATTATGATGAAGTTATGAACAGTGTTGAAGAAGTCAGACAGTCATTGCTTGTAGCATTGGTGGATCGTAAGATCAATCAGTATATTGCAAAAGCAGACGGAATTGTGAAGAAGACAGAAACGGACAAATATTTCATTGCTTTGAAGAAACAGGAATTTAAGCGACTTGAGGAGGATAAGTTCTCACTTCTTGAAGATGTAAAGACTGTTAATATTGGAAATCAGATTCCGTTGACACTTAGCATTGGTCTGGGACTCAGTGCAGGCAATTATTCACAGAGCTATAATTATGCCCGTGTTGCCATTGATCTTGCTCTCGCCAGAGGTGGTGACCAGGCTGTAATCAAAGACTGCCATGGTATCACATATTATGGTGGTAAGCGAGAGATGACTTCGAAGAATACCCGCGTCAAAGCCCGTGTTAAAGCGGAGGCTTTGAGAGAGTATATTACGGTCAATGACAAGATTTTTGTTATGGGACATATGATGACAGATGTAGATTCCTTTGGAGCAGCAATCGGTATCTGTCGTGCAGCGAATGCGCTTGGTAAAAAAGCGAATGTAGTAATCAATGAGGTTTCAGCTTCATTAAGACCACTTTACAATATGTATATTGACAATCCGGCTTATCCGGATGATCTGTTCCTGACATCGGAACAGGCATTGAACCTGGCTGGTGACAATGCCATGGTCGTGGTTGTAGATACGAATCGGCCAAAGATGGTAGAATGTGAAGAACTTTTGTATCTGGCCAAGACAGTTGTTGTACTGGATCATCACAGACAAAGCAGTGACAGTATTGATAATGCACTGTTGTCCTATATCGAACCATATGCTTCATCAGCGTGCGAGATGGTATCAGAGATACTTCAGTATATTGTGGATGACATTCAGATTCCCAATCTGGAGGCAAGTAGTATGTATGCCGGCATCATGATTGACACAAATAGTTTTATGAACCGTACCGGAGTACGTACATTTGAAGCAGCGGCATTTTTAAGAAGATGTGGTGCAGATATTACGCTTGTGCGCAAGATGTTCAGAGATGATATGGAAGGTTACCGCGCGAAGGCAGCGATTATTAGTAGCGCAGAAGTATATCAGAAGAAATTTGCAATCGCTACAGGAGTGAATCTTCATGTGGAGAGTCCGACCATTATTGGAGCGCAGGCAGCAAATGAGCTTTTGGATATCAGTGAGATAAAAGCATCCTTTGTATTGACAGAATATAATGGAAGGATTTATGTAAGTGCGCGTTCTATTGACGAAGTCAATGTTCAAGTCATTATGGAAAAATTGGGTGGCGGTGGTCACATGAATGCTTCAGGAGCACAGTTTAATCACACGGATATGGATGAGGCAGTTGCATGCCTGAAGCAGGTTCTGGATGATATGATAAAAGAAGGAGATATATAGGCATGAAGGTTATTTTGAAAGAAGATGTAAAAGCCCTTGGGAAAAAAGGGGATGTAGTAGAGGTCAGTGACGGATATGCGAGAAACTTTATCTTGAAGACAGGAAAAGGTGTTGAAGCAAATGGAAAGAATTTAAATGATCTGAAGTTGAAAAAAGCAAATGACGATAAAGTAGCACAGGAGCATTATGAGGCTGCTGTAGAACTTGGAAAGAAAATCGAAGAAGGAAAGATACAGGTTTCCATCAAAACAGGAGAAGGCGGAAAAGTGTTTGGCTCGGTATCTTCTAAGGAAATCGCAACTGAGGTAAAGGCTCAGCTTGGACTTGAAATCGATAAAAAGAAGGTTCAGTTAAAAGATACGATTAAAACGCTTGGAACACATAATGTCCCAATCAAATTACATCCGAAGGTAACAGCAGAACTGAAAGTTGTTGTAACAGAGGAAGCTTAGGAGGAAACTGTACATGGAAGAGGCACTCATAAAGCGGGTGATGCCCCACAGTGTCGAGGCGGAACAGTCAGTAGTCGGTGCCATGCTTATGGATAAAGATGCGATTACAACAGCTTCCGAGATTATTAGTGGACAGGATTTTTACCAGACATCCTACGGAGTAGTATTTGACTCTATGGTAGAGCTTTTTAATGAGGGAAAGCCGGTCGATCTGGTCACGCTTCAGGAAAGACTGAAGGAAAAGGATGTACCGCCGGAGATTTCCAGTCTGGAGTTCGTAAGAGATCTGGTCAATGCAGTTCCGACTTCTGCAAATGTAAAGTATTATGCTGAAATTGTGGCAGACAAAGCGATGATGCGTAAGCTTATCAAATTGACAGAAGAGATTGCGAATACATGTTATGTCGGAAAGGAACCGCTCCCGGCAATTATGGAACAGACAGAAAAATCTGTATTTGAACTGCTTCAGCATCGCAATACAGGAGATTATGTTCCGATTAAAGATGTTGTATTGAATGCATTGGAACGAATCGAGAAGGCTTCTAAGAATAAAGGGACAGTTACGGGAATCCCAACAGGCTTTATTGATCTGGATTATAAGCTGTCCGGACTTCAGCCATCTGATCTGATTCTGGTAGCGGCCCGTCCTTCTATGGGTAAGACAGCATTTGTATTAAATATTGCTCAGTATGTAGCATTCAAGAAAGATAAAGGTGTTGCGATATTCAGTCTTGAGATGTCAAAGGAACAGCTTGTAAACCGTATGTTTTCTTTGGAATCCCAAGTAGATGCGCAGGCGCTCAGAACTGGTAATCTGAAAGATTCTGAGTGGGAAAAACTGATTGAAGGAGCAGGAATCATTGGAAAATCTCATCTGGTCATAGATGATACGCCGGGTATTTCTGTATCAGAACTGCGTTCGAAATGTAGAAAATATAAATTAGAACAAGATCTTCAGCTTATCATTATCGACTATTTGCAGTTGATGAGTGGAAGTGTGGGCGGAAAATCGGAATCCCGGCAACAGGAGATTTCTGAAATTTCCCGTTCACTGAAAGCTTTAGCAAGAGAGCTGAATGTACCGGTCATTGCATTGTCACAGCTTAGCCGTGCAGTTGAGTCCAGACCGGATAAAAGACCAATGCTTTCAGACCTTCGTGAGTCCGGAGCTATTGAGCAGGATGCCGACGTTGTTATGTTCATTTATCGTGATGAATATTATAATAAAGATTCAGAATTTAAAAAGCAGGCCGAGATTATCATTGCAAAACAGAGAAACGGTCCGGTAGGGACCGTTAATCTGGCTTGGCTTGGTGAATATACGAAGTTTGCAAATTTAAGCAGGCAGGAATAGTCTTTTCAGCCTGCGGACAGGGCCAGCTTCAGAAGCAGCTTTCCGGTAGGATTGCTGTTGTCTGATCAGCTGGTCTATTTTTTTGAATTGTTCTTCTTCCTGGCGTTCTTTTGCATCCAACAGGAAAGACATTTCTTTGCTGAACATCTGAAGCAGAACCTCGTTGTTATTCTCCAACATTCTTTTCATATGTAATTGTTCGCGTGTGCGGCGGATATCCGGAATGACTGCTTTGAGTTCTTCAAAGGGAACTCCCTGATCGTAAAGTTCTTTGATGCAGCCGTAAAGTCGTGCGTCATCCCGGGTTTCTTTCTTTAGCAGTTCCAGAGCATTGCTCATACTAAAACCCCCTTATTATAAGACTTGTTGTATTGCAGAACAAAATAAAAGCAATTTGTAAATAGCATTGCTGTGTTCTGCCTGTCCTAAGGATAACATACGAAAATTGCAAAAAAAGTCAAAACATGGAGGTGTAAAAAAAGAATGTCCCGGGAAGGAACATTCTTTTCTATGTGTTCTTTAATTGTCTATGTGTGGAAATCTTATGCCTCAGAAATAGCGCTTACTGGGCACTGAGCTGCACATGCACCACAATCGATGCAAGCGTCAGCATTGATCTCGTACTTGCCATCTCCTTCAGAAATAGCGCCTACTGGACATTCGCTCTCGCAGCTTCCACATGAAATACAATCATCGCTAATTACGTGTGCCATGGGTAAATACCTCCTTTTTCATAAATATGTTGAATAGACATAGACATTTTCGTCTGTTCATATCATAATACAAAAAAAACAATTATACAAGCAATATATTGTGAAAAAAATAATCAATAATTAAGTGGAGAGTAAGATTTAAGAAATTCTTTAAAAAATTTTTCAAGATTTTTTCACCAATATGGTGTATAGTGTTAAAGTGAAAAATAAGATGCACAGATTAGAATGGAAAATTTTAAGAAAACAATGACGATTGTTAAGGGAGTTGGTATTATGAAAAAAAGATGCAAGATGATCATCGCGCTGCTTAGCGCAGCTATGGTGCTGACTGCATGTGCGGGAAATACGTCAGACAGCAATCATAAGAAAACAGAAGAAACTAAGACGCAGGAAAATTCAGAGAATAAGAAAGACACTTCTGCGGATGAAGAAACAAAAGCTTACCAGGCAAAACTGGATATGATTGAACCGGCAGCTTATCGCGATGCAAGTGGACTTGCATTGGAGGAAGGTGCTTATATTTCTATTATCGGAAAAGCAGCTAGTGGAGATTTTTGGGATGAAGTAAAGAAAGGTGCTGAGCAGGCGGGAAAGGATATTAATGAACAGCTCGGGTATAAAGGCAAAAAAGCAGTCAAAGTTGTATTTAGCGGCCCGTCAGATAAAGATAATGTAGATGAGCAGGTGAATATTCTAGACGAGGAATTGTCACGTTATCCGGCTGCGCTGGCTATTTCTATTGCAGATGCCAAGGCATGTGAGGTTCAGTTCGATCAGGCCGGATGGAATGAAACACCAATTGTGACATTTGATTCGAGCAGTGATTATCCGGGATTAAGCGCATTTGTTTCTACAGACAATAGTGCAAGTGCAACCGAGGCGGCAGAACATCTGGCAGAAATTATGGGTGATTCTGGAGAAGTCATGCTTTTTGTACAAGACTCAAAATCGCAGGTGGCACAGACAAGAGAAAATGCATTTATAAGTCAGATACAGAGTGCACATCCGAACATTACGATTGTAGAGACGTACCATATGGATCAGCTCGATGCTTACAGACAGCAGATGATACAGGAGGCTGCAACAGATAAAGAGGCAGCAGATATCACAGAAGAGGAAGTGGTTGATTATCTTTTTGCAAAGCACCCAAACGTAAAAGGATGTTTTGCAAGTAATAGTGACGCTATGGAGCTGGTACTTGACGAGATGGAACGAAAAGAGAATGTTTCTCCATTTGTGGTAGGTTATGATGTGAATAAGAATTCTTTGGAGGCTCTGGAAGCTGGAAAAATTGATGGCTTGATCGTGCAGAATCCATTTGGCATGGGATATGCAGCAACGATTGCTTCTGCGAGAGCAGCACTGAATATGGGAAATGAAGCATTTGTCAATACGGGATATACATGGGTGACGAAGAGCAATCTGAATGATGATGCAATACAGAACATTTTGAATTAGAATGTGTAAGTAGAATTTTAGAGATCATGAGAGTAGTATGAGGAAATGAATATGATTACAAGTACGTCAAATGCAAAAGTCAAAAGACTGGTCAATATGCGAAAAAAGAGAAAGTTAAGAGATGAAGAAGGATTATTCATCGTAGAAGGGATTCGAATGTTCCGGGAAGTACCCAAAAATCGTCTGGTTGAGGTCTATGTATCAGAAGAGTTTTGGGGCAAGGAGCGAAAAGCCGTAGAACAGATTCTCTCAGGAACAAGTGTAAAGCCAGAGATTCTTGCAGATTTTGTGTTTGAATATATATCTGATACAAAAACACCACAGGGAATTTTGTGTCTGGTACGGCAGAAAAGCTATGATATTTCTGAGATTACAAATAGAAAAGATGCAAATGCTCCATTACTTATCGTATTGGATCAGATACAAGATCCGGGAAATCTCGGGACAATTGTCCGGACAGCAGAAGGAGCAGGGGTGACTGGAATTGTGTTGAGTTCAGATTGTGTAGATATGTATAATCCGAAAGTTGTGCGTTCTACAATGGGAGCAGCTTACCGTGTTCCATTTTGTTATGTAGAAGATCTGGCGAAGGAAGTCGAACAGATGAAAGAAGCAGGAATCTGCACTTATGCAGCGCATCTGGAAGGAAAGAATTCATATGACGAAGAAGATTATCGTGGAGCCAGTGCATTTTTAATTGGAAATGAAGGAAATGGACTTCGTGATGAAGTGGCAAAGCAGGCGCAGGTGTATATCCGTATTCCGATGAAGGGACAGGTAGAGTCTTTAAATGCGGCAATAGCAACAGCAATTCTGACTTTTGAGGCGGCAAGACAGAGAAGATAGTTGCATTATCGGTATTCGTTGCTTTCTTATAAAAAGTATAGTAAACTTATGCTAAGTCTAAAATTACATTATAAGAGGAGGGGCAGATTATGCAGACAGTATGTTGGCTGGCCTTATTTGTACTTTTTTTGGTCATTGAGATCATTACGATGGGTCTTACGACAATCTGGTTTGCAGCAGGAGCGCTGGTGGCGTTTTTGGCTGCGATACTGGGATTTGGACTTGGCGTACAGATTGTCATCTTTGTGATTGTGTCACTGATACTTTTTGTTGTGACAAGACCGCTTGCGAAAAAGTATTTTAATCAGGAGAGGCAGAAGACGGGTGTGGAGCTTTTGATCGGACAAAAAGCACTTGTACTGGAGGATATTGATACGTTGGCTGCAAAAGGCCGTGTAGAAGTGCGAGGGCAGGAGTGGGCTGCAAAGACAGACGCCCCGGATGGAAAGATTCCGAAGAACACAGTTGTTGTGATCGATGGAATTCAAGGAGTAAAACTTATTGTAAGGAATGGAGAGGAGAAAGTATGATGGCAGCAGTTATGGGTGTATTTTTATTTATCATTTTAATCATTGTGGTCTTAGTATTGATTTCTTGTGTGAAGATTGTAAGGCAGGCGCAGGCACTTGTAATTGAGCGTCTGGGAGCATATCAGGCAACCTGGAGTACCGGACTTCATTTTAAGCTTCCGATCGTGGACCGCGTTGCAAGAAGAGTGGATATGAAAGAGCAGGTTGTAGATTTTGCACCGCAGCCGGTTATCACAAAAGATAATGTAACGATGAGAATTGATACAGTTGTGTTTTATCAGATTACAGATCCAAAGATGTTCTGTTATGGAGTTGCCAATCCGATTATGGCGATTGAGAATCTGACAGCTACAACACTTCGTAATATTATCGGAGATCTGGAGCTGGATCAGACCCTGACTTCCCGTGAGACAATTAATACGAAGATGCGAGCATCTTTGGATGTTGCAACTGATCCATGGGGAATCAAGGTAAATCGAGTAGAGCTTAAGAATATTATTCCTCCTGCAGCGATCCAGGATGCTATGGAGAAACAGATGAAAGCTGAGCGTGAGAGACGTGAGGCAATCCTTCGTGCTGAAGGAGAAAAGAAATCTACAATCCTTGTTGCGGAAGGCCATAAAGAATCTGCAATTCTGGATGCAGAGGCTGAGAAACAGGCAGCAATTCTTCGTGCAGAGGCTAAAAAGGAAGCTATGATCCGTGAGGCCGAAGGTCAGGCTGAGGCAATCATGAAAGTACAGCAGGCAAATGCAGATGGTATCCGATTCTTGAAGGAAGCAGGCGCTGACGAGGCAGTTCTTACAATGAAGAGTCTGGATGCATTTGCAAAAGCGGCAGACGGAAAGGCTACTAAGATCATTATTCCGTCTGAAATCCAGGGAATCGCAGGACTGGTAAAGAGTATAAAAGAAGTTGCAGTTGACGATAGTAAAAACGAGTAATATACAGAAAGAAGGACATAAGAGAGATGGATTTAAAAGGAAGACATTTTCTGACACTGAAAGATTTTACAACAGAAGAGATTATTTATATGTTGGATTTAGCAGCAGATCTCAAGGATAAGAAGAAAAAAGGGATTCCGGTTGATAAATACAGAGGCATGAATGTAGCACTGGTTTTTGAAAAGACAAGTACAAGAACACGTTGTGCATTTGAAGTGGCAGCACATGATATGGGTATGGGAACTACTTATCTGGATCCGACAGGATCTCAGATCGGTAAGAAAGAGAGTATTGAAGATACAGCGAGAGTACTTGGAAGAATGTTCGATGGAATAGAATATCGTGGGTTTGGACAGGAGATTGTTGAAGAACTTGCAAAATATGCAGGAGTTCCGGTATGGAATGGATTGACGAATGAATATCATCCGACTCAGATGCTAGCAGATATGTTGACGATTCGTGAGCATTTCGGACATTTAAAAGGAATTAAATTAGTATACATGGGTGATGCCAGATACAATATGGGTAACTCTCTTATGATTGCATGCGCAAAGCTGGGAATGCACTTTGTAGCATGCACATCTAAGAATTATTTCCCGAATGCAGAGCTTGTTGAGACCTGCCAGGGATATGCAAAAGAAAGCGGAGCAACAATTACGCTGACCGAAGATGTTGAGAGTGCTACAAAAGGCGCAGATGTTATATACACAGATGTGTGGGTATCTATGGGAGAGCCTGATGAAGTATGGGAAGAACGTATCCGTGAACTGTCTCCTTATAAAGTAACTAAGAAGGTTATGGAGAATGCCGGAGAACAGGCAATCTTCCTTCACTGTCTGCCAGCTTTTCATGATCTTAAGACAAAGATTGGCAAGCAGATTTATGAGAAATATGGTCTGACAGATATGGAAGTAACGGATGAAGTGTTTGAGTCTTCACAGTCAAAAGTATTTGATGAGGCAGAGAATCGTATGCATACTATCAAGGCAGTTATGGTTGCAACACTTGGCGAAAGATAAGACATTCAGGAGAATTTTAAGAAAAAAGATTAAGAAGAGATAGAAGATGAAATCAGAAATATTACGCTTATTAAAAGAAAGTAATGATTACATCTCCGGACAGCAGTTGTGTGACAGATTTCATGTATCCAGAACCGCTGTCTGGAAGGCAATAGAGCAACTGAAAAAAGAAGGTTATGAGATAGAGGCGGTGCGCAATAGAGGGTACCGCCTTCTCGACAGTCCGGACATTATGTCGGAGACAGAGATAAAGAGTCTTATGGAGACAGAATGGGCCGGAAAAGAAGTGCTTTATTTTGATGAGATTGATTCCACGAATAATCGTGCAAAAGAGCTTGGAGAAAAGGACGGGACTCATGGAACACTTCTTGTGGCAGACCGTCAGGTTGCCGGTAAAGGGAGACGAGGACGTGTATGGGAATCACCAAAAGGAATTAGTATTTATATGACAATTTTACTTCGTCCACAGTTGATCCCGACAAAAGCGCCGATGTTGACTCTCGTTATGGCACAGAGTGTGGCAGAGGGAATTCGTGATGTGACAGGTATGGAGGTTGGAATCAAGTGGCCAAATGATATTGTCATGAATAAGAAGAAAGTCTGTGGAATTCTGACAGAGATGAGTACAGAAATTGATTACATTAATTATGTGGTGATTGGTGTAGGAATTAATGTTAATCAGAAGTCATTTGATGAAGAATTGAAAGATAAAGCAACGTCACTTATGATTGAGACAGGGACTCCGGTAAAACGTTCGGCATTGATTGCAGCTGTTATGAAGCATTTTGAAAAGAATTATACGATTTTTATGGAACGTGGAGATCTGTCGGGTTTGCAAGAGAGTTATAATCAGATGCTTGTAAACCGTGGAAAAGAAGTAAGAATTCTGGAACCGGGACATGAGTATAATGCGATAGCTTCTGGAATCAATGAGACAGGCGAATTGATCGTTCATACACCGGACGGGGAAGAAAAACATATTTTCGCAGGAGAAGTATCTGTACGTGGAATTTATGGATATGTGTAATAGCGTATATCAGCTGGGAGATGACTCCCACCTCTATAGGTGGTGAGAAACAAGCTGGTATCAGTGGTGGGAGTCAATCCCCCAGCTGATATAGCCTCCGGCAGGATTGCAGAGGTGCGCAGTAGAAGTATGTCATGCAATTGCATGACGCGCACCTCGCAGCAAGAATGCCGAGGCATTCTTGAATTAAACATTAATAAAAGGAGTAATTTATGTATCAGGATAAAGTAGTACTTTGCGGTGCAAATTCATACGAAGAAAAATATTATCTGAATCCGGATTTTGAGAGACTTCCAGACCATGTGAAAGATGAGCTGAAAATCATGTGCGTACTGTATGTAAATGACGTAGGTGGAATTTTGACATTGGTATTTGAGGAAGATGGAGAACTTTGTTTTGAAGTAACTTCAGAAGATTTTGATCCGACATTTGACGAGATTGGAAGTCATTTGAAGATAAAGCAGTTACAGAGAGAGAAGCAGGAGCTCTTAGAGGCGTTGCAGTTATATTACCGGGTATTTTTCCTGGGAGAGGAGATGGAATAAATGCTGTTAGTTATCGATGTTGGAAATACAAACATTACATTAGGAGTATTTAACGGTGAGAATTTGTCAGCAACATTTCGCATGACTACAAAGATACAAAGAACTTCCGATGAGTACGGAATCGCGTTAAATGAGCTAATCCGCCATCAGGGATTTGAAAAATCAGATATTGATGCCTGTATTGTAGCATCAGTTGTGCCGGACATTATGCATTCACTGGGAAGTGCGATGATAAAATATTTTGGAATCAAACCAATTGTAGTGTCTGCCGGAATTAAAACAGGACTTAAGATAAAAACTGAAAATCCAAAACAGGTCGGTGCAGATCGTATTGTTGATGCAGTGGCGGCATTCACATTACATGGCGGACCAGTTATTGTGATTGATTATGGAACCGCAACTACTTATGATGTAGTAGGAGCGGATGGAACATTTGAGGCAGCAGTCATAGCACCCGGAATCCGGACATCGGCACAGGCAATGTGGAGTCAGGCAGCAATGCTTCCGGCAGTAGAGATTAAGAAACCGGACTCCATTTTGGCAAAAGAAACCATTTCCTGTATGCAGGCCGGAATTGTATATGGTCAGATTGGACAGACAGAGTACATTGTTAATCGGATCAAAGAAGAATCCGGATATTCAGATGCAAAAGTCATTGCAAGCGGAGGTTTGGGAAAGATTATCGCAAGCGAGACAAAAACAATTGATATTTATGATCCACAGCTTACATTAAAAGGACTGCGGATAATTTACGAGAAAAATAAACGTTAAAAAATAACTGGGGACGTAGTAAAATGCAAAGATACTACGTCTTAAATTAACAAAGGGACGTAGTAAAATGCAAAGATACTACGTCTTAAATTAACAAAAGGGGTGCCCTAAATTGAAGATTGGTAGTCTAAAATTAGAGAATCCGTATATTCTGGCTCCTATGGCAGGTGTAACAGATCTGCCTTTTCGTTTGCTTTGCAAAGAGCAGGGAGCCGGACTTTTATGTATGGAAATGATCAGTGCGAAAGCGTTGCAATATAAGAATAAGAATACAAAGGTACTGTTGGCAATTCATCCGCAGGAATATCCGGTATCGTTACAGTTATTCGGATCAGATCCGGCAATCATTAGTGAGCAGGCGAAACGGATAGAAGAATTGCCTTTTCAAGTGTTGGATATCAACATGGGATGTCCGGTTCCGAAGGTGGTCAAGAACGGAGAAGGTTCGGCGCTTATGAAGAATCCGAAGTTAGTGTACGAGATTGTTTCGGAGACAGTGAAAGCAATTGAAAAACCAGTAACGATTAAGATTCGTAAAGGGTTTGATGATGCACATGTAAATGCAGTGGAGATTGCAAAAATTGCGGAGGAAGCGGGTGCATCTGCAATTGCGGTTCATGGAAGAACGCGAGAGCAGTATTATTCAGGTGAAGCGGATTGGGAGATTATCCGTCAGGTGAAGGAAGCTGTTCAGATTCCGGTTATTGGAAATGGTGATGTAACTTCAGCCGAAAAAGCTGCCAAGATGCGAAAAATTACAGGTTGTGACGGAGTGATGATTGGACGCGGTGTTCAAGGAAATCCATGGATTTTCAAAGAGCTGGCAGAATATGACAGAACTGGAAAGATACCACCGAGACCAACATCGCAGGAAATTCGTGAAATGATGCTCAGACACGCCAGAATGCAACTGGAATTTAAAGGAGAATATCTGGGAATCCGTGAAATGCGTAAGCATGTTGCCTGGTATGTAAAAGGTATGAAAGGAGCAGCTAAGTTCCGTGCGCAGATCAATCAGGTAGAGTCTTATGAAGAATTGGAAGAACTGCTTGCAGTATTGATTCCGTAAATAAAAAAAGTAAAGGAAAGTCTTCATAAATCAAACTGTGATTGCGTATACTTTATCGTGCAAAATGATTGACAATAGTCTTTGTATTTTGTATAATAATGAAATTGTGAAAGTATCTTTATTTTCAAGAAAGGAATTAAAAAGTACTATGGAAGCGAAGAAGAAATTACTTACTTATGCAGGATTAAAAGCACTTGAAGAAGAACTGGAGAATCTGAAAGTTGTTAAGCGTAAGGAAGTTGCTGCAAAGATAAAAGAAGCTAGAGAACAGGGAGACTTATC
>CAKRCL010000039.1 GCA_934307335.1 uncultured Dorea sp.
GCCTTGTACTGCTTGTATTTGCATTATCTGTAATTGGTGTTATGGTTGTTGGAAGCGCCAAAGCCTCTGTTCAGAACAAACAGATCTTTGGTGTCTGTATCGGATTCATCCTTATGATCATTGTATCACTGGTTGATTATATATGGATTCTCAACTTCTACTGGATCATCTATGCAGTTGCTATTTTAAGTTTATTGTCCGTGCTTATATTCGGACATTCAGCGAATGGTGCCAAAAGATGGATCGACCTTGGATTTACAACCTTCCAACCTTCCGAACTTGCAAAAATACTTTTAATTCTATTTTTTGCAAGGTTTATTGCCGATCATAAAGATGATATTAATGATGTAGTTACATTGATCAAATACGCCATTCTTGCGGGAATCCCGCTGGCACTTATTTTAGTTGAACCAAATCTTTCAACCACAATCTGTACTGCACTTGTCATCTGCCTTCTGATTTATATTGGTGGACTGAGCTATAAATTTATTGGAACCGTACTTATTATATTAATTCCGGTTGCGATCATATTTTTAAGTATAGCTGTACAGCCAAATCAACCTTTCCTGAAAGGTTATCAGCAGAAGCGTATCCTTGCCTTTTTGGAACCTGAAAAATACGCAAGTGATGAAGCTTATCAGCAGAATAACTCTGAAATGGCAATTGGTTCCGGCCAGTTGACCGGTAAAGGGCTAAATAATAACACAACCACCTCTGTAAAAAACGGAAATTACATTTCTGAGCCACAGACTGACTTTATTTTTGCGATCATAGGAGAAGAGCTTGGTTTCATTGGATGTTGTATTATTATTGCGTTATTGTTACTTGTTGTGATACAATGTATTTTGATAGGAATGCGATCGCGGGATTTTGCCGGCAAAATAATATGCAGCGGAGTCGGAGGACTGATCGGATTCCAAAGTTTTATTAACATCGGCGTAGCAACAAATATGATTCCAAACACAGGTGTCCCATTACCATTTATCAGTTATGGTCTGACATCCCTTGTAAGCTTATATATCGGAATTGGATTTGTATTAAATGTCGGATTACAACAAAAAAAATATCAATAAAGGAGTGAACGCAATGAATATAGGTCTTGTCGCTCATGATTCAAAGAAAACTTTAATGCAGAACTTTTGTATTGCCTATCGTGGAATTCTGAGTAAACATGAACTTTATGCTACTGGAACAACAGGAAGACTTATCGAAGAGGTTACGAATCTGAATGTTCACAAATATCTTGCCGGTCCACTTGGTGGAAAAGAGCAGCTTGGAGCTCAAATTGCTCAAAATGATATTGATGCATTGATTTTTTTAAGAGAACCTATGAATCCAAAACCTCATGAACCGGAAGTGAATGATTTATTCCGTCTATGTGATACTTACAATATTCCAATGGCAACAAATCTTGCAACCGCTGAGCTGATTATTTTAGCAATTGACAGAGGAGATTTAGACTGGCGTGAAATGTACAGATAGTTCATCGAAAACTCAAAGAAAAAAAACAACGAATAAAAGAAAAATAAGAAACAGATGGGTCAAAATCCTATCTGTTATTCTTATGGTACAGTGTATTTTAGCTACCGGTATCTACGTAAAAGAGAATCAAAAACCAGAAACTTTAGTCAAAGATTATGAAGTTTCAAATTATAAAAAAACTTTGTATCAGGGACATTTATTTGCAGAACAACTGTGTACATCATCAGAAGACATTCCGTTATCTGTTAAATCTTCCGATACTAGTTCCGACTCAGTTCCCGAAAATGCTTCTGCTGTCGGCAATCCACTTGGCTTTGAACCAGAGTCCGTACATGCAGTAGGACTTTTTGATATAAAAGATGCAACGACGGATTGTGCATATAATATACATAAGAAACTATATCCGGCAAGTACAACTAAGATTCTCACTGCACTTGTCGCATTGGAAAATGGTAATCTTACAGATACGGTTACTGTATCGGCCGAAGCAGATTCTGCTAATTTTGCGGCAGATGAACAGACTTGTGGTATCAAAGCAGGAGACCAGCTTACACTGGAAGATCTTTTAAATGGCCTGCTATTATATTCTGGTAATGATAATGCTGTTGCAATCGCAGATCACATTGCAGGAAATACAAAAAAATTTGCTGAAATGATGAATGCAGAAGCTCAAAAGCTCATGGCTACAAACAGTCATTTTGTAAATCCAAGTGGTCTTCACGATGATAATCATTATACGACTGCTTATGATTTATATCTGATTTTTAATGAATGCATCAAACATGAAGAATTTGTCAAAATCATTAATTCCAGTTCTTATACAGCACACATAACAGGTGCTGACGGAACGAAACGAGACATAAAATGGGAACCGACAAATTACTATGCAAAAGGAGAAGCTACACCTCCGGATAAGGTCACAATTATCGGTGGAAAAACCGGTACAACAAAGGCTGCAGGAAACTGTCTGATTTTGCTGACAAATGACTCATCCGGAAATCCATATATATCTATTATTATGGGTGCGCAGTCAAAACCTCTTCTTTATCAGGATATGACATCCATGCTTAATAAGCTTTAAATCAGGTAGTTCTTTTTAAGACTACCATCGAATTGGAAATGTATGACTGAAATATAAGGGGTATCCACAGAAGATACCCCTTATATTATGAATGCATATCTGCAATATCTTTCATACGTCCATACAGACTGATTAGATAAAGTCCGCAGATTCCCACGATTGTATAGATAAACCTGGATAACCAAGACAGATTTCCAAACAAGAAAGCAACCAGGTCAAACCGAAATATACCTACAAGTAACCAATTGACAGCTCCGATAATTACAATTGTAAGAGCTGTATTATCAAACCATTTCATACAAATTCCTCCTTTTTGTACTGTTTGTAGCATGTACAAAATAATTTAAATTTATACAAAAGGATCCGAAATATGTACTATTATCGATATTCAGATTATTTAAAACAGAAATATCATGAAAAAATCTATAAGCTTCCGGTTAATCTTCCGGTCACATGTCCTAATCGAATAAATGGCGCACATGGCTGTGATTTTTGTGCAGAACAAGGAACTGGATTTGAATCTTTAAATCAACACATTTCCGTAACTGAGCAATTAAAATTGACCAGAGAGAAGATTGAAAAAAAATACCATGCACATAAATTTATAGCTTATTTTCAAAATTATACAAACACATTTCTTCCTCTTTACCAATTTGAACAATTTATTCTTGAAGCAGCATCATTCCCGGATATTGTAGAAATTGCTATCTCTACAAGACCTGACTGTATTCGATCAGACTATTTGGATTTTCTGAATCAGATACATTTGAAATATCATGTAAATATTACGATTGAACTTGGACTTCAGACTGTAAATTACCATACATTAAATCAAATCCATCGTGGACACACACTTGCTGAATTTATTGATACTATGTGGATGCTCAGAAATTATAATTTTGACACTTGCGTTCATATGATTCTGAATTTACCCGGAGATGATATGGATGATGTGATTGAGTCTGCAAAAATATTGTCTGCCCTTCATATATCAACCGTAAAACTTCATTCTTTGTATATTGCTAAAAACACACGGTTGTGTGAGGCGTATGAAAATGGTACAATAGCTCTGTGTTCAAAAGAAGAATATATAGATCGTGCTATCACATTTTTAGAATATTTAAATCCTGAAATTGCTATTGAACGTCTATTCAGTCGTATTCCCGAAAAGGATGCCGTATTTTGCAACTGGCAGACTAGCTGGTGGAAATTAAAAGACGAACTTATAGAAAAAATGCAGGAAAAAAATAGCTTTCAAGGGAAAAAATATCACTATCTGCACGGAGTTGCATTGAACGATATAGATTCAAACGAAATGAGCACTTAATAATTTTCAACAACCGAAAACAGGCGAAAAGGAGGCCGACGTTGACAGATAAACATTCTACAAATATTACTGTATTTCGAAAAAAATGGAATATCAATATCGGAATTATTATCTTCGGAGTCGTATTTATATATCTGATTGTCACTGTATTGATGTATCTGACAAGTAATCACATTTCTTCATATGAAGTCAGGGAAGGAACCATATTGAAAGATAATGCATATACCGGGCTGGCAATTCGAGATGAAGAAGTGATTCCTGCTGATCAATCCGGATATGTGAATTATTTTGTAACAGAGACAAGCAAAGTGGGGGCAAAAACAAAAGTTTATTCTCTGTCTCCAAAACAATTAGAATTTGATGACAGTTCATCTTCCGACTCACAAGAATTAACAGCTGAAGAACGTGACTCTATTTATCTTAAGACACAATCTTTCAGCGAAAATTATAACAGTAATTCTTTTAGTGATATTTATACTTTAAAAGATGATATTTCATCTGTTCTTGAGAGTAAATCCACTCAAAGTCGTCAGGTTCAACTAGAAGAGATGATTTCTTCCGGAACCAATGGCCTCCAGGTATTTAACGCACAATCTGATGGGGTGATTCTTTATTCTACAGATGGATATGAAGATTTGACTGTCAGTGATGTGACTGCAGACATGTTATCAAAAAAAGATTATAACTCCGTCAGTTTAAAAAACAACTCAAAGGTTAATTCCGGCGATATTGTTTATAAGCTTGTTAAAAATGATGACTGGTCTTTAGTTATTCCTTTGGATAATGACACAGCAAAAAATCTTGCAGATACAAAAAGTGTAAAAGTAAAGTTTACAAAAGATCAAGTTACAGAACGCGCTTCATTTAAAGTATACAGTACAAAAAATACTAACCTTGGTATTTTAACATTTCGTACATCGATGGTTCGTTATGCCAAAGAACGATATCTGGATGTCGAATTAATTCTCGAAGATGAATCCGGGTTAAAAATCCCAAAATCTTCCGTTACCAAAAAAGATTTTTATCTTGTACCAGAGAATTATCTGACTCAGGGTGGTAACAGTAAAGAAACAGGCGTACTAATTGACAACGGCTCAAATGATGCACAATTCAAAAAAGTCGATGTCTATTACCGCGATATGGAAACCGGCATGGTCTATCTGGATCCGAACGCATTTGACAAAAATACAACTTTAATAAAACCGAACTCAACAGAGACATACAAACTTAAAAAAACAAAATCTCTTCAAGGCGTTTATAATATCAATAAAGGGTATGCTGTATTCAAACAAATTCGTATTTTATGTGAAAGTGATGAATATTATATCGTCGAATCCGGTAATGATTATGGACTATCTAATTATGATCATATAGCCCTTGTTGGAAAAGATGTAAATGAAAATGATATTGTATATTAAGGAGCTGATACAAATGTTAAAAGAAAATCTGGAAAATGTTGAGAAAAAAATTCAAGCTGCCTGTGACAGATGTGGCCGCGATAGAAGTGAAGTCACACTGATTGCAGTTAGCAAGACAAAACCTGTAGAGATGTTACAAGAAGCTTATGATCTTGGAATCCGGCTTTTCGGTGAAAATAAAGTACAAGAAATCATGGATAAATCTGAAGTGCTTCCAGATGATATCCACTGGCATATGATTGGACATTTACAACGCAACAAAATTAAATATATTATTGACAAAGTTGATTTGATCCATTCCGTTGACAGTCTGCGACTCGCAGAAGCTATTGAAAAAGAAGCTGCTAAGAAAAATCTTACTGTTAAAGTATTAATTGAAGTGAATGTCGGAAGAGAAGAAAGTAAATTTGGATTTCTTCCAGAAGAGTTAGATAATTTCGTAGAACAGGCTTCTAAATTCACACATATCCAGTTTATGGGACTTATGACAAGCGCGCCATTTGTTGAAAATCCAGAAGATAACAGACCAATTTTCGCGGAATTACGTAAATTATCTGTTGACATAGCGAAGAAAAACGCCCATAATATGTCTATGAGTATACTTTCTATGGGTATGACCAATGATTATGAAGTTGCAATCGAAGAAGGTTCAACAATGGTTCGTGTAGGAACAGCTATTTTTGGTGCCCGCAATTATGCTCAAACAAACGTAAGATAGGAGATATTACAAATGGGAGTATTAGATAAGTTTTTAGACATCATGAAGTTAAATGACGATGATGAATATGATGATGATGACTTCTTTGATGATGATGAAGATTATGAATACGAAGAGAAGCCAAAAAAGAGTATCTTTCACCGCGAAAAGACTCATGATGATAACGACGACGACGATTATGATCTTCCTGCAAAAACAACACAGCGTTCATCCCGTTCTAATAATAAAGTAACTCCAATGCGTCAACCTGCACGTCGAACTGGCGTGAGTATGGAAGTCTGTGTAATCAAACCGACATCCGTAGAAGATGCCAGAGAGATTACTGAAACATTATTGAGTGGACGTACTGTCATCCTGAACCTAGAAGGACTTGATCTTGAGATCGCACAGAGAATTATTGACTTCACATCCGGTGCTACATATGCAATCAGTGGAAATCTTCAAAAAATTTCCAACTACATCTTCCTTGTCACACCAACAAACGTTGACATTTCCGGAGATTTACAGGATTTGTTGAATACTTCTCTTGACACATCATCCATGCGTTCAAGATTTTAAGAAGCGTTCTTAGAATTATTTATGATAATAGTGAGTGTTTATGAGTAAAGAAGAACAATTATTGGAAAAGCGGCTGATTGAATTATCTAACCTTGCATTCAGCCGTGATATTGTTGTTTTTTCAGATTTCCTTAATCTGAATGAATTAAATATCCTGCATACGACCCCGAAGAATCAATTTTCTTCGAGGTACGAAACGTACGGAGGTTATAAGTTAGCAGAGCGTCAGATGGTTGCATTTCTACCTGATGCTCTTTATTATGATTACAAGTATCCTATGCAGGCTCTTAAAATTTGTCCGACAAACAAACGCTTTGCAGAAGACTTGACACACCGTGACTATCTTGGCTCTATTATGAACCTTGGAACAACACGTTCGAAAATCGGTGATATTATTTTAATCGAAGACGGTGCTATTGTATTAGTGAAAAATGAAATTTCGGATTATATCATGAGCAATCTAACCAGGATAAAACATACAACGGTTACTGTAACAATCCAGGAAATCACTGATATTTCGTATGAACCACATTTTGATGAGATAAAAGGAACTGTTCCTTCCATACGGCTTGATACAGTTCTCTCAGTTGCTTATCCGCTTTCTCGTAGTAAACTAACTGCCTATATTGAAGCTGCAAAAGTTTTTGTAAATGGCAAATTGATTACCAATAATGGCTATCATCTAAAAGAAGGCGACTTGATTTCTGTACGAGGACTTGGACGAATTGCTTATGCCGGCATTTTATCTGAAACTAAAAAAGGTCGATACTTAATTTCTTTGCGAAAGTATATATAACACCATCAAATCCAATCAGAAAGGAAGATTACAGATATGGAGTCCACGAAAACACGCGGCCGGCATTATTTTCTGGCAATACTTTTGGTATTGCTCGGTGTAATATTTGATCAATTCACGAAAATCCTGGCAGTAAATCATTTAAAAGATCAGGATCCTTTTATTCTTATAAAAAATGTATTTCAATTTGAATACCTCGAAAACAGAGGCGCAGCTTTCGGTATCATGCAAAATAAGCAGATATTCTTTTTTATAATTGTCGTTATTATTTCAGTCATAATTGTCAAATTTTACTTACATGTACCAATGACAAAACGTTTTCTGCCTCTTCGCCTCTGTGCCATTTTTATCTTCGCAGGTGCAATCGGCAATTTTATTGATCGTCTGAAACTTGGTTATGTAGTAGATTTCTTTTATTTCAAGCTGATAAATTTTCCGGTTTTCAATGTTGCAGATATCTATGTGACAATTGGAACCTTTGTACTTGCATTTTTATTGCTTTTTTATTATAAGGAGGACGACCTTGACGGAATATTTCACAGTTGAAAATGAAGAAGGAGACCGCATTGACCGCTATCTTTCAGATGAATTGCCAGACCGGTCCAGATCTTATCTTCAAAAATTAATCAAAGAACAATACATCAAAGTAAATGACAAGCCTGTAAAAGCCAATTACAGGCTTAATTTAGGTGACAGGGTAGAAGTATGCATCCCCGAAGCAAAAGAACCGGATATCGAACCAGAAAACATCTCTCTGGACATTTTATATGAAGATGAAGATGTCATTGTAGTAAATAAGCCAAAGCAAATGGTTGTCCATCCGGCACCTGGACATTATAGTGGGACACTTGTAAATGCACTGATGTATCATTGTGGAGATGAGCTGTCCGGCATTAACGGCACTTCCAGACCAGGAATTGTTCACCGGATTGATATGGATACTACAGGATCTTTAATCGTTTGTAAAAATGATATAGCTCATAGAAGTCTTGCAGCACAATTGAAAGAACATTCTATTAATCGCATTTATGAAGCAATTGTACATGGCAACATCAAAGAAGATGAAGGAACGGTAAATGCACCAATTGGCCGTCACCCTACGGATCGAAAGAAGATGAGTACACACGCCAAAAATGCCCGAAATGCTATTACTCATTACAAGGTTTTGAAACGATTTGGTGATTATACATATATTCAATGTAAACTTGAAACCGGACGAACACATCAGATACGTGTACACATGGCAAGTATTGGACATCCTCTGCTAGGAGATCAAGTATATGGTCCAAAAAAATGTCCTTATCCAAAATTAATCGGCCAGACATTACATGCTAAAACTCTTGGTTTTATTCACCCAAAAACAGGCGAATATATTGAAGTAAATGCACCTTTGCCAGAATACTTTTCAAATTTATTAGATAAATTATATTAAATTTTCTATACATTTCATGCAATTTATAGTATAATATCTTTATACTTAAAGGAGCGTGATAAAAATGACAAACACAATTATTACAATCGGACGTGAATTTGGTAGTGGCGGATGCGAAATCGGCCATAAATTAGCTGAGAAATTAGGCGTTAAATGTTACGACAAAGATATGCTGGATCTTGCAGCAAAAGAAAGCGGAATTTGCCAGGAGATATTTGAAAGCCATGATGAAAAACCAACAAACAGCTTTCTTTATTCTCTGGTAATGGATACATATTCATTTGGTTATTCTTCCGGAAGCTATACAGATATGCCGTTAAATCACAAAGTCTTTCTTGCACAGTTTGATGCAATTAAAAAGATTGCAAAAGAAGGGTCTTGTGTCCTTGTCGGCAGATGTGCTGATTATGCATTAGAAGACAATCCCGAATTATTAAGTGTTTTTATTCATGCTGATATAGATGCACGTATTCGTCGTATTGCCCGTGATTTCGATCTGACCGATGCCAAGGCAAAAGAAATGATTAAAAAGACAGATAAGCAACGCAGCAGTTACTATAATTATTATACTAACAAACGCTGGGGCGATGCCAACAGTTACCAGTTCTGCCTTGACAGTTCGAAACTCGGTATTGATGGCACCGTAGAAGCAATCCTAAAATTAATTGAATTAAAGAATAATCCGGACATTAATAAGAAAATTTATTAACAAGATATTTATTCACGTAATTTTACAGCAGATGCCGCCATGCGGCGTCTGTCTTCGTCTATAGCCGCATAATGTTTCTTTGTAGTATTCACATCTTTGTGCCCCAGAACATCCGCTACAAGGTAAATATCGCCTGTTTCCTTATATAACGATGTGCCATAGGTACTACGAAGTTTATGAGGTGTGATTTTTTTATTCGGAGTTACCTGACGGGCATATTTCTTCACCATATTCTCAATTGCCTGAACCCCCATGCGTTTTCTTTGCGTTGATAAAAATAAGGCTTCTTCATGGCCAGAGAGAGGAGTAATGGCCTTCCTTTCACATTCAATGTAATTTTCAAGTGCATCAGCAACCTCATCGCCAAAATAAACAACCATCTGACTGCCACCTTTTCGCGTAACCGTAATTCCATTATTCTTGAAATCTACATCTGTAAGATTTAATCCTACACACTCTGAAACACGGATTCCAGTGCCGAGAAGAAGCGTCAGAATTGCCAGATCACGATTCTTTGTTTTCTGGTAATATGCAAGTGCCTGTCCAGTCAGATGTTCACCTGCAGATTCCACATAATCTAACAGCATTGCCACCTCATCAATATCTAAACGTATAATTGCCTTGTCGTGAAGCTTTGGCATATCCACTAAAAGCGTCGGATTCGTGGCAATGTACTGATGCTTAAAATAATACGAATAAAAGCTTCTAAGCGCTGACATCTTACGTTTTAACCCACGTTCACCATTGGTAATCATTTCATTGTCCTCACGCTTATAAACCTTCAGATATTCCATATATTCTTCGATATCGACCGGCTGAATCTTATCCAAATCCTGTACCCGAAATTGATCTATTGTATAATTCTTATAAACCGGATTATTCTCTAACAGAAAATGAAAGAAAACACGAATATCGTAAGCATAGTTAATTCTTGTTCTCGCAGAAGATTTAGGCTCCATTGCACGGAAATAATCTTTTGCAAATGGTGGCAAAGTCTTTAAGACCTCTCTAAGTCTCAGTGTCTGGTCTATCTGTGTCTGTTTATAATAATCATTTGATTTAGTTGTTTTATTATCTATCATCATAAATATCCTCTTAAATACAATCTTTATTACATATAAATTGTAGCATATCTCTAATTATTCGTCTACATCTTTTGGAAAAATCGGTGTTTGTCGTATAGATTGATTCCTTAGTATAAAGACATGACATAAAACTAATCTCTAATCTTATGCCATGTCCATGGGTGAGTGTTTATATATAAGAGAATAACATTCTTATATATCTGAGTAAAAAATATATCTGAAACGCTATATTATTTACACAACAGGCTATTTATCTTGCCTGTGTGTCATAATAAGCTACTGTAAGGTACTGTCCTGCATGAATCCGATCTGATGTAAGTCCATTGATAGACATTACTTCATCAATATAGTCATAAATGGAATTATAGTCATCACCTCTGTATTCTTTTGCAATTCCCCATAATGTATCGCCTTCCTTAATTTCAATACTCTTATAAAATTTTTGTTCAGCCTTATCATGAGCAGATGCCAGATTACTACCGAGTGCAACACTTAATCCAACAATCATAATAAATGCTACCATCCAAAGTGTTAATGTATTTCTATATTTCTTATGTTTTTTTAATCTTGACTTTCCTGATTCTGTTCTTACCACGGATTCTTCTACTGCATATTCATTACCTGTTCTCATAATCTTATACTCCCCTTTTTTTAATTCCTTAATCTGAAATCCTAAATTGTAACTATACCTTTCGTAGCATTCGAATAAATGTTTTCGAACTTTTGTTCGTATCTACATTATATCGAACAGTTGTTTGGTTGTCAATATTTTTTTTGCGAATTATCGAACGTATTTTCTAAACATTTGTTTGCTTTTTAGTATACCCTGTGATAAAATAAAAACATCAAATTGAGCCTTTACTTAAGAACTGAAGTATACAGGAGGATTATTATAATTATGGCACAGGGTAAGATTACTCCAAAGCAACAGGAGATTTTAGACTATATTAAATCACAGATACTGGATCGTGGATTTCCACCGGCCGTACGTGATATCTGCGAAGCTGTTCATTTGAAATCTACATCTTCTGTTCATTCTCATCTTGAGACTTTGGAGAAGAACGGATATATCAAGAGAGATCCTACGAAACCAAGAGCAATCGAGATTCTTGATGAATCATTCAATTTCAACAGACGCGAGATGGTCAACGTTCCATTGGTCGGTCGTGTAGCTGCCGGGGAGCCGATTCTGGCACAGCAGAATATCGAGAACTACTTTCCTATTCCTATGGAATTTATGCCGAACAATCAGACATTCATGCTTACGGTTCATGGTGAAAGTATGATTAATGCCGGAATTCTAGATGGCGATATGGTTCTTGTGGAACAACAACAGACTGCTGATAACGGAGATATGGTAGTTGCTCTTATTGATGATGGTGCTACTGTTAAGACTTTTTATAAGGAAGAAGGATTTATCAGACTTCAACCAGAGAACGATTTTCTTGATCCGATCATTGTAAGAGACTGTCAGATTCTTGGTAAGGTTATCGGAGTATTTCGATTCTTTAAATAGATATGTCGATAATAAAAAATCAGCACTTGTGCATTATCTTACACACAAGTGCTGATTTTTTATCCTGTTATTTTATTAATTTCTTCACACAACTAATCCATTTGAACTTCTTTTCCGTCTTTCCAGATTCTTTCCAGATTATAGAACGGGCGATTCTCTTTATCAAAAATATGCACGATAATATCGCCATAATCCAAAAGTACCCATGTACCGCTGTTGTTACCTTCTTGCTCTTTCAGTTCGTACCCTGCCTTATGCATCTTCTCTTCTACATTGTCAACAAGTGCACGTACCTGACTATCGCTGGATCCATTTGTGATTACAAAATAATCTCCAATTACTGAAATTTCAGATATATCTATCACACGTATATCTTCACCTTTTTTCTCATCTAATGCCTGGTATGCTACATTTGCCATATCAAGTGCCTGATTCATTATATTTCCTCCTGCTTACCAAGTGTTTCGCTGTAAAATTTATAAGTGTCTTCGGTCGTTTGATCGATTGGCATATTCTGATTTCTCAAATATACGAGAGAATCACGCAAAATACGATATAAACATTCATCAATATTTTCAAATGCCAGATGACGAACCTCTGCCATATTAGGGAGCTCTCTACGTCCTGGTTCGATATAATCTGCAATATATATAATCTTCTCTAACAGATTCATATCCGGTCGTCCAGTTGTATGACTCTGAATAGCAATTAATATCTCCTCATCGCCAATATCATATTTATCTTTTGCAAGATAAGCACCGAGCTTTGCATGCAAAAGACTTGGGTTCTTTCGTTCGATATCCGTAATGTCCAGATTATATTTTTCACACATTTCTATCTTTTTATTTCCAGGAATACACTTTGCACAATCATGTAAAAGACCTGCAAGCAATGCTTTTCTCATATCCACATCATAACGCATAGCCAACGCGGCCGATGTATACATAACTCCCTGTGTATGCCGGTAACGATCTTCGTCCAATTCCTTTTTTAATTTCTTACTGATTTTTTCGATTTCCTGATCCATACAATCCTTCCTTCCTGATATATGCCTCTACTTCTGCCGGAATGTATTCTGACACAGGCTCTCCTGCTTCTATAAATGCTCTGATTTCGTGGGAGGACACATCTTCCAAGGGCATCGCTAAAAACTCTATCTGTGCCCCGTATTTGCGTTTTAAAAGCTCTATCTGTCCTTTTATCTCTTCACTTGTTGTAACTTCATCCCGACAGGCTGCCAGAATTGTACAAGTTTTAAAAAGCCGTTCCGGGTATCTCCACGTTTCGATTGCAAAAAGCGAGTCTGCTCCAATGATAAAATAAAAATAATCCTCTGGATACATTTTTTTGAAGTGTTCCATTGTCTCGTAAGAATAAGAAATCTTTTTTCGCTTTGCTTCATATTCCTGAAGACGAAATTGTTCATTGGACTCAATTGCAATTCGAGTCATTTCAATTCTTTGCTGAATATCTGACTCAATCGACGATCTTTTTTTATGTGGAGGTACACCATTAGGCATAAACCAAATCTGATCAAGCACAAACTGTTCAAGTGCTGCCTGTGCCAGATGTAAATGCCCATTGTGAATTGGGTCAAATGTACCACCCATAATTCCTATTTTCATAGATACACCTACATTTCACTGATATCAAGTATCATTTATGGAAGAACAATTTTCTTATTCTTATCTTTTCCTTCTTTATAAAGAACAATTTTCTTGCCAATAACCTGTACGACCTGAGAATGTGTACGCTCTGATAAAACGCTTGCCAGTTCTTTCGGATCATCTGCGCAGTTCTTCAAAACACTGATCTTAATCAGCTCTCTTGCTTCCAGCGCCTCAGCAATTGCTTTTGTAAACTCCGGTGTCATACTGCTTTTTCCAATCTGAAAAATTGGATCCATTGTCATAGCAAGACTCTTCAGATATGCTCTCTGTTTTGTTGTCATAACTTTTTTCCTTTCTATTTATAATAATCAAACTGAAGACCGTACATCTTAACTGTATCGCCTTCTTCTATTCCAAGTTCCTCCAATTGTTCCAAAATACCTGTATCTTTTAAGAACTTCTGGAAGAATGCAAATCCTTTTTCTGAATCCAGGTTTGTGTAACCAAGCATCTTCTCAATCTTCGGTCCTTCTACCACATACATATCATCTTCTTTTTCAACAGTATATGGAAGATCTGAATAAATGAGTTCTTCATCCGGGAAGTATTCCTGTTCAAATATAATCGGTGTATCATCTAACTTATCAAGCTCTGTAGAAACATAATAGAGAAGCTCCTTAATACCTGCTCCTGTAACACCTGAAATTGGAAATACTTTGATTCCTTGTGGTTCAAATTCTTTTTTCAGTCGTTCTACCGGATTTTCTGACTCACCGTCATCATAAATTAAATCCACCTTATTTGCTGCAATAACTTGTGGACGACTTGCGATTTCTTCATTATATGCATGAAGCTCCGCATTAATTTTATGAATATCATCTACCGGATCACGTCCCTCACTTCCAGCTGCATCTACAACATGGATCATCATCTTTGTACGTTCGATATGTCTCAAGAACTCATGTCCAAGTCCAATACCTTCTGATGCACCTTCAATCAGTCCGGGGATATCTGCAATAACAAACCCATTTGCCCCATCAAGATCTACAACTCCGAGATTTGGATTAAGTGTTGTAAAATGATAATTTGCAATTTTCGGCTGTGCATTCGTTACTCTGGAAAGAAGAGTAGATTTTCCAACATTAGGAAATCCTACCAGTCCAACATCTGCAATCACTTTCAGCTCCAGATTTACCATCAATTCTTTTGCAGGCTGTCCAGGCTGCGCATACTTTGGAATCTGCATTGTCGCAGTTGCAAAATGTTGATTTCCAAGTCCACCTCTTCCGCCTTTTAAGATCACTTGACGTCTGTTGTCTCCAGACATATCGGCAATGACCTTACCTGACTCGGCCTCTTTGATGACAGTTCCTTCCGGAACCTTCAATATGATATCATCGGCATCTTTTCCATGGCATCTTTTCTTTCCACCTGGCTCGCCGTCTTTCGCTGCATATTTTCTGCGGTGTCTGTAGTCCTGAAGCGTATTCAGCCCTTCATCTACTTCAAAAATCACATCCCCGCCACGACCACCGTCACCGCCGTCCGGTCCGCCGTTGGGAACATATAATTCTCTTCGGAAACTGACGTGTCCATCGCCACCTTTTCCGGATCTGATCGATATTGTCGCTCTGTCTGCAAACATGTTCTTTCTCCTTTTTTAATAATCAACTATTATATTTCAAAATTCCATATAGGAATGTAGTTTCAAAATTATAAAGAAAAAAGATGCTGCACATAACTAACAACTAGCATCAGTTATATTGCAGCATCTTTTGCTCATTCTTAATTATGCTACTGGATAGATAGAAACCTGTTTCTTATCTCTTCCTTTTCTTTCAAATCTTACAACTCCGTCAACGAGTGCGAATAATGTATCATCTCCGCCACGTCCTACGTTAAGACCTGGGTGAATCTTTGTTCCGCGCTGTCTGTAAAGGATATTACCAGCTTTTACAAACTGTCCGTCAGCTCTCTTAGCACCAAGTCTCTTAGACTCAGAATCTCTACCGTTCTTTGTAGAACCAACTCCCTTTTTATGAGCAAAAAACTGAAGATTTAAGTTCATCATGGTTGTTACACCTCCTCGAAAGTTAAATCAATATATTCTTCGTAGTTCTCGTCATCAGTCATTCCTTTGAGTCCGAGAATCATCGTGTTCAGAAGAAGAGCAGCTTCTTTTGAAGGCTCACCTTCCAGATGCCAGGAAATCATGCCTGTTTCTTCATCAGAAAATACCGAGAAAGCATCTTCTGTATAAAGTTCTATCGCATTTATCGTATTAATAATTAATACCGAGGCTGCCGCACACACAATATCCTGTCCGGAATCCGCATATTCGGCATGTCCTTCTGTCTGAAATCCTGTACATTCTTCCTTCTCATTTTGATAAATGACTACATGAATCATGGATAATCTCCAAAAAAATTAATTATGCATTAATCTTCTCGATCTTAACTGCAGTGTACTGCTGTCTGTGACCGTTTTTCTTATGGTATCCAGTTTTTCTCTTATACTTGTAAACGATAACTTTTCTTGCTTTACCGTTCTCAACTACAGAAGCTTCAACTGTTGCACCTTCAACAGTCGGATCTCCAACCTTTAATCCGTCGTTGCTTACTGCGAGCACCTGGTCGAAAGTATAAGTCTCTCCAGCCTCAACACCAAGCTTCTCTACTTTAATGATATCGCCTTCAGCTACTTTGTACTGTTTACCACCTGTTGCTATAATTGCGTACATATGGCACCTCCTATTATCATTACTCGCCAATTACGGTGTCTGCA
>CAKRCL010000040.1 GCA_934307335.1 uncultured Dorea sp.
TCATTGCACCACATTTCCAGCCAATCCGTGAGAATGAGAAACTGGTCGGATATGTCAATGTCATCAAGAATGCAGGAAGACGCTATACAGGTCTTGGTCAGAGAGAAGAATGTGAGATTCCGGATTATTGTAAGCCGAATCTGGAGATGTACCGGGAGAAACTTCTCGAAGCAGTTGCAGAGATCAGTGATGAATATATGGAGCGTTATTTTGCCGGAGATGAGTTCTCAGTAGAAGAGATTCGTGCTGCTATGAGAACAGAAGTTATGGAAGGAAGTATTGTTCCGGTGGCTATGGGATCGAATATCCAGGCGCAGGGTGTTGCCAATCTGTTGTCTGATATTGTCCGTTTCTTCCCAAGTCCGGATTGGAGAGAATGTGCAGGTTTCAACCGGAAGACAAATGAAATTTACGAAGCAAACTATGATTTCGCAAAAGCAAAATCAGCTTACGTATTCAAAACTATGGTAGATCCGTTTATTGGAAAGTATTCTTTCATTAAAGTATGTTCCGGTGTATTAAAGGGTGATGATACACTTTATAATGCAGATGTGGATACAGAGGAGAAGCTTGGTAAGATATATACGATGTTTGGTAATAAACCAGTTGAAGTCAGTGAGTTATTTGCCGGTGATATTGGTGCAATTGCAAAACTGACATCAGCTAAGACCGGCGATACATTGTCTACGAAGACAACTCCGATTCTTTATGGTAAGACGGAATATACAAAGCCTTATACATACATGAAATATGTAACTAAGAATAAAGGTGATGAAGATAAAGTATCTCAGGCACTTCAGAAGATGATGGCAGAAGATGTGACACTGAAGGTTGTCAATGACAGTGAAAATCGTCAAGCACTTCTGTATGGTATCGGTGATCAGCATCTTGAGATTGCTGTCAGCAAATTATTAGAGCGTTATAAATGCGAAGTAACACTGGAGACACCAAAGGTTGCATTCAGAGAGACTATTCGCAAGAAATCTGACGTGGACAGCAAGTATAAAAAACAGTCTGGTGGACATGGACAATATGGACACGTAAAGATGCGCTTTGAGCCTTCAGGAGATTTAGAGACACCATTTGTATTTGAAGAAGAAGTTGTTGGAGGAGCAGTTCCAAAGAACTATTTCCCGGCAGTAGAAAAAGGACTTCAGGAATCTGTTGTAAAAGGACCTCTTGCAGGATATCCGGTCGTTGGTGTTAAAGCAGTACTTTATGATGGATCTTATCATCCGGTAGATTCTTCAGAGATGGCATTTAAGACTGCAACGATCCAGGCGTTTAAGAAGGGATTTATGGAAGCATCACCAGTACTTCTTGAGCCAATTGTTTCTGTAAAAGTAACAGTTCCAGATGAATACACAGGAGATGTTATGGGTGACTTGAACAAGAGACGTGGACGTGTACTGGGAATGACTCCGGTTGGTGCTGGAAATCAGATTGTTGAGGCAGATGTTCCGATGACAGGATTATTTGGATATTGCACAACACTTCGTTCTATGACAGGTGGACGTGGAACTTACGAATATACATTTGCACGTTATGAACAGGCACCTTCAGAAGTACAAGAATCAGAGATCGCAAAGCGTGCGGCTGAGGAGTAAATATTCAGGTTAATATTCAGATAAAGAATATAAAAAGTGATTTATCAGTGAGTAAAGATAAAGTTAAATAAAGAAATAACAGGAAAAAAGGCCTCTTAAGGGCTTTTTTTCCTTGTGTAAAAGTGCTATAATCTCTATGCCTTATATGGTTTTATCAGGTGGGAGTTTTAAACTCAGCATGATACAAGTATAAAGAGAAATATAACGAGGGACAAAAAATGAAAATAGTAATTATCGGCGACGGCAAGGTTGGTCATAAATTGACAACACAATTGTCAGAAGAAGATTATGACGTTACCTTGATTGACCAGAATGCCGGAAAGCTGAAAGCAGCTTTGAACAATCTGGATATTTTCTGTATTAATGGAAATGGTGTAGATGCGGAAGTTCTGAAACAGGCAGATGTATCACATGTGGACATTGTGATAGCATGTACTTCTACAGATGAGATGAATATGATTAGTTGCCTGTTGGCAAAAAGACTTGGAGCAAAGCATACAATTGCACGAGTAAGAAATCCACTATATTATCGTCAGATGGAATTATTGAAAGAGGATCTTCGTCTGAGTATGGCGGTTAATCCGGAGCTTGCTGCTGCAAATGAGATTTCAAGAATGCTTCTTTTCCCGGAGGCTACTAAGGTAGAACCTTTCATGAAGGGAAGAGTAGAACTGGTAGAATTTCCGATTGCAGAGAATAGCCCAATCGTGGGACTGTCACTGGCTCAGATTAACAGTAAATATGAGTTTCAGATCCTTGTATGTGCAATTAAGCGAGGAGAGCAGGTTTATATCCCAGATGGTAACTTTGTGATTGAAAAGGGAGATCGAATGCACGTTGTTGCATCCCATCAGAATCTGAAGACATTTTTCCGTGCACTTGGTCATAAGGAAGAAAAAGTGAAAAAGGTTATGATCTGTGGAGGCGGACATGTATGCTTTTATCTTGCAGTTCAATTACAGCAGGCTGGAATGCAGGTAAAGATTATCGAGCAGAATCAGGCAAGATGTGAAGAACTATGTGAATTGCTTCCGAAAGCGACTATTATTCATGGAGATGCAACAGATCAGGAGCTTTTACTTGAAGAAGGTCTGGAGAATGCAAATGCAATCGTTGCATTAACCGGAATGGACGAAGAAAATATTATGATGGCTCTATTTGCAAAAACAAGAGGAATTAAGAAGATTGTAGCAAAGGTGAATTCGGATACAAGAGCTCAGATGGTAGAGAGTCTTGGGATTGAAAGTACGGTTTCAGCTAAGAGTGCTACAGCAGATGCAATACTGGCATATGTAAAAGCAAGGATGAATTCATACAGCAGTGCGAATATTGAGACTATGTATCGCTTGTTGAACGGCAAGATTGTAGCACAAGAATACATTATTAATCAAGAATGCGACTTCACGAATATCCCATTAAAAGATCTTCCGACAAAGTCAAATAACCTGATCGCATGTATCGGACGACATCGAAAAATTATTATTCCGAATGGTGATGATCATCTGGAAGTCGGCGACAGCGTCATTGTAATCGCGAAAGAGCACACGATCAATGATTTCAAGGATATACTGGCGTAGGGAGTCTTAAGAATATGAATGGAAAAATGGTACGCTATATTGTAGGCCGGATGCTGGGGGTGGAGGCATTGCTCTTGCTTCTTCCAACATTTGTAGGTGTGCTATATGGCGAAGAAAAAGAAGCGCTGGCTTTTGTGATACCAGCTTTGATACTGGCATGTATTTTCATGATAGCAGGAAGAAAAAGACCAGAAGGTCAGGCAATTTACGGAAAAGAAGGTATGGTCGTTGTCGCCAGTGCATGGATTACATGGTCTTTGTTTGGTGCACTTCCGTTTACAATTTCAGGAAGTATTCCGAATTTTGTCGATGCTTTTTTTGAGACGGTGTCTGGATTTACAACAACCGGGTCATCGATTTTAAAAGATGTGGAAGCTCTGCCACAGTGCATGCTGTTCTGGAGAAGCTTTACACACTGGGTCGGAGGTATGGGAGTGCTTGTATTCGTCTTGATGTTGACGAATCTGGATAAGAAGAATTCCATGTATCTGATGCGCGCGGAAGTTCCGGGACCAGAAAAGGATAAACTTGTTCCGAAGACAAAATCTACAGCAAGAATTTTGTATGGTATTTATTTTGGACTGACATTAATTCTGGTCATTTTGTTAATGCTTGGCGGAATGAACCTGTTTGACAGTCTGATCCATGCGTTTGGTTCTGCGGGAACAGGAGGATTTTCCAATTATGCGGACAGTGTGGGACATTTCCACAGTGCATATATTGATTATGTGATTTCGATATTTATGATACTTTTTGGAATCAATTTTAACCTATATTTCTTTGTGCTTCTGGGAGATTATAAGGCATTTTGGAAAAATGAAGAACTTCGGGTATATCTGGGAATTATAGCAACGGCAACGATTCTTATTACAGTGAATACTCTGAATCTGTATGATAGTATAGCGGATGCGTTCCGATATGCGCTATTTCAGGTTGCGACAATTATTACTACGACTGGTTATGCGACTACGGATTTCAATCTGTGGCCAATGTTTTCACAATGTATCATCGTCCTATTGATGATCATTGGAGCATGTGCATCTTCAACCGGTGGAGGTATTAAAGTATCAAGATTAATGATTGTAGTAAAAGGTGTAAAGCGTGAGATTAAACAGCTGGTACATCCAAAATCTGTGAATCTGATCCGCATAAATGGAAAGAAGATCAGTAATGAGACATTGCGCGGTGTATATGTATATCTTATGGCGTATGCACTATTGGCGATTACATCAATTTTATTGATCTCTTTAGATAATCAGGATTTTGCCACAACATTTAGTTCTGTTATGGCGACATTGAATAATATCGGCCCGGGACTTTCAGCAGTAGGACCGACTGGAAATTTTGCTGATTTTTCTATGTTGTCCAAGATTGTATTCTGTATAGATATGCTTGCGGGACGTTTGGAGATATTTCCGTTCCTCACATTCCTTACTATGTTTGCATGGAGAAGAAAGTTTTAATCAATCTATGACCGGGGTGTATATCGCCCTGGCTTTTTGTAAATAAATGTATTCAAAAATGAAATAATCAGGAAAAGGAGACGCTATGAAAAAGAAGACAAAAGGACTAGTTGTTCTGATTGCATTGTTGATTGCAGGGGGCTACTATTATGTAACAATTCCGGCAATCAATATTCATTCAACAGAAACCTGGGGAGCAATGCTATTTCTTATTGTGATTTTATTGCTTGTGAAGATTTGTTCTTATGGATTCAAGATACGCCCTGGATTTTCGCAATGGGATGAATTAAAAGAAAATAAAGTGATTCGTACGGGAATCGCATGTTTGGTTATATTAGGTGTGGTATATTTACTTGGAAGTGTGCTTTCATCACCAATTATTAACGCTAAGAAATATCAGAAACTTATGAAAGTGGAGCAGGGAAATTTCACAGAAGATGTTGAAGAATTGTCTTTTGATAAAATTCCGCTTCTCGATAAAGATACGGCTGAACTTTTAGGAGACCGTAAGATGGGAAGTATGGTAGACATGGTATCCCAGTTTGAGGCAGATAATATTTATTCACAGATTAACTATAATGATAATCCGGTTCGTGTGACACCGCTTCGATATGCAAGTATTATTAAGTGGTTCACGAACCGTTCCGATGGAATTCCGGCATACATTCGAATTAATATGGCAACTCAGAATACGGAGCTTGTAAAGCTGGATCAGGGAATGAAATATGTCAACAGTGAGCATTTTAATCGAAATATATACAGACACCTTCGATTTACACATCCGACATATATATATGGAGACTTGAGTTTTGAGATTGATGATGATGGTGTTCCTTACTGGATCGCACCTGTAAAAAAATACAATATCGGATTGTTCGGTGGTGAGACGATCGGGAAGGTTGTTATATGTAATGCTATCACAGGTGAGACGACAACATATAAAACAGAGGATGTTCCGGAATGGGTGGATCGTGTATACTCCGCAGATTTACTTGTAAATCTTTTTGATTATTATGGAACATTGAAGCATGGATTTTTTAACAGTGTGCTGAGTCAGAAAGACTGTCTGAAGACGACGGATGGATATAATTATCTGGCGCTGGATGATGATGTGTGGATGTATACAGGAGTGACTTCTGTAAATGGAGATCAGTCAAATGTCGGATTTGTATTGTCTAATCAGAGAACAATGGAGACAAAGTATTACGAATGTGAAGGGGCGACAGAGGCATCTGCAATGTCATCAGCAGAAGGTCAGGTCCAGAATTTAAAATATTCTGCGACATTTCCATTGTTATTAAACATTTCCGGGGAGCCGACTTATTTTATCGCATTAAAGGATGATGCTGGTCTGGTAAAAAAATATGCAATGGTAAATGTGCGAAAATATCAGATTGTGGCAATCGGTGACAGTGTGAGCCAATGTGAGGACAATTATCTGGAGTTACTTTTAAGTAATGGAGTTAAAGAAGAAGCAAAGGATGAGCGGGAGATCAAGACAATTACAGGAGAGATTACAAAGATTGCACAGGCAGTCATTGATGGGACTTCTCATTATTATTTGATGATTTCTGGTTCGGAAGATATTTTTGATGTATCCGTAGTTGATTATATCGATGTAGTACGTTGCGAAGTAGGGCAGACTGTAACTATAGAGTATAAAAAAGGCGAGAAAACGAATACAGTAGTGAGTTTAAAAAATACAGCGGTGGGTCTTTAAAGACCCTCGCTGTATTTTTCTATCTTTTGCTTTACGCGTTCTGCTTCATCACCGGATAACGGTGTCGGACAGTAATCATTTTTGCTGCTGGTTGAAGAAAGTGAACAAGGAATGATATTGATATTGTCATCTTGTGCGACATTTCCATCAGCATCAATGGTAAAAGTCTGTTGGAAAATCATTGTATCTTTGTCGGAAGGATTTTTATTTCCTCCGAAACAGAAATTACCAAGACTGTAGGCAATATATTTTCCATTATACTTTTCAATGCCTTCCAGCACATGTGGGTGATGTCCGATAACAAGATCTGCTCCTTCATCAATCGCCAGATGAGCCAGAGTTTTCTGGGTGGCATTCGGTGTGTATTCCTTTTCGATGCCCCAGTGGAAATTGACGATAATAATCTGAGCACCGGCATCTTTCAAAGCCTGTATATTTTCTTTCACTTGTGTTGATTTTTTCTCATGCTCTGCCAGTTCATAAATTCCTGTTAGTCCGACTTTGATTCCTTTGATATCTAGGACAGCAATATCTTCATATCCGAATGGAGTGATTCCGGCGTTAGAGAGATTTGTAAGTGTATCTTCCAGACTTTTGCTTCCGTAGTCTTTGCTGTGATTATTTGCAACATTGGCAGCTTCGACAGAACTTCCGGAAAGAATGGACGCATATTCAGCAGGAGCTTTAAAAGCAAAAGTTTTGTCTGCGCGATTTGTTTCGTCGGTCAAAGTACCTTCAAAATTAACAATGGATAAATCATCGGCTTCCAGGATAGAACGGACATTTTTGAAGAAATAGTCAGCCCCATAATTATTGTAATAAGCATTCAAACTGGTAGACTGATCAAAATTTTCATCAGTTCCAAGTGTACAATCACCCATCGAACTAATTGTGATGGAAGTGGTGCTTTTTTCCTTACTGGAAGCTTTTTCTTTTTTATTAGAAGAAGTTTCAGAGATTTCTAGTTTTTCAGCGGTCTGTTTTGGTGTATTTTTAGCGGTTTCTTTAGCAGTGTTTTTATGAAGAAAATGATGGATACCATAAATACCACCGAAAAGAATTAGACAGGCTATACAGAACATACCACCAAGCAGTAAAGCGCGTTTTTGTTTACGACGTCGGATTCGCCTTTTTCTGGCCTCTTCCCTTCGACGTTTTGCTGCTTTGATTCCTGAGTTATTTTCGCTCATAATTGTTTCCTTTTATATTTTAATCATAAAGTATTTTGTAATAGACATAAGAACAGACAGCTCATCAAGAGATGAACTGTCTATGTTTTTTTCATACATTTAATTCAAAAGAGTGCAGCCATCAAAATTTACGTCTTTTAATTCGGATTTGTCTGCGCTGATACTTACATAGAAATTGATATCACATTCGTTAGAGATTTTTTTCAGTCGCTCAATGAAATCAGGCATATTTTCAATAGAAATATCTGCGTGTTTTAAGATTCCGTCGATGAAAATGCATTCAATATCATGATTGGAGCTGTACATTCCATACAGGAATCCAATGTATTCATCTGTGTTTTTGATGGAAGGAAAATCATCCATACAGATTGTACGAATGTCAAATGCAACACTTGCAGTATCGCGATGTGTTTTTTTGATAAATACGACATTTCCGTTACATTCTTTTGCTTGCTTGTTAGCCTGCTCGATCATTTGTTGTGTTTTTCCGCTGCCTTTAGGGCCAGTTAATAAATTTACCATGGCAAACTCTCCTTTATGTATAAGATTATACTGGACATTTCCAGTACCGAATAATTGATGTATTTATTATACACTAAAATACAGACAGCAACAACATAAAAAACAAAGTTTTTAGACAATTTAAATATAAGTTGATAGATAGGAGATGTCGATAAATATATAGAAAAGAGTGACTTGACGCGGGGTGTGCTCAGGAGAGATAATAAAATGATAACGAAGAACAGGGTATGAAAACTGTTGGAGGAAAAGATGGGAAATTTAAGTAAAGAAGAACTTATAAAAGCAAAAATACCAGGAGAAGATACCGGAATAGAGGTGAAAACCGGTATTTGTGGATTTTGCGGTGGAGATTGTCTTTTGGATTATTACGTGAAAGATGGAAAGATTATAAAGACAGAGGGAAATTCTACTTTGCCGGGAACCAATGGGAGAGTTTGTGTAAAAGGGGCAGCAATTAAGCAGGCACTTTATCATTCGGACCGGATTTTATATCCAATGAAACGAATCGGAGAACGAGGAGAAGGAAAATTTGAGCGTATAAGCTGGGAAGAGGCACTGGATACAATAGCAGAGCGGATGCAGAAGGTAAAAGAGGAATATGGACCGGAACAGACCATGTTTTATGTGGGACATCCAAAATGGTTCCGTCCTCAGATCACAGATTTTGTGAATAGATATGGGACACCGAATTATGGAACAGAATCCAGTACTTGTGCATATGCACTTATGATGGCGAATCAATGTAATTTTGGAGAAAATATTATGCTATTACCTCCGGATTTCGGGCGTTGTCGTACGTTGGTTGTATGGGGAGTGAATCCTTTGTATAGTAACTCTATAAAAGGAGGAGCAGGATTTTTGCACGCAGTGGATCGTGGGGCAAATGTAATCGTTATAGATCCAAAGTGTACACCGACAACGGAATATGCGACAGTACACCTGCGTCCGATCCCGGGAACAGATGGGGCATTAGCTCTTGGTATGGCGCGTGTGATCATTACAGAGAATCTGCATGACAGTGAATATATTGAAAAATATACATATGGATATGAAGAATATCGTGATTATGTTATGGAGTTTACTCCGGAAAAAGTAGAAAAAATTACCGGAGTACCAAAAGATGAGATGATTCGAGCAGCAAGAATGATTGCAGCAGAAGGACCGACATCGATCATGATGTCTGCATCGCCGGTCGTACATAATTGGAACGGAGTGCAGAATGGACGTGCAATTGGACTTTTGATGGCACTGACAGGGAATTTTGGAATGCCGGGAGGTTTTGCAGGTCCAGGACCACAAAGAGCAGTATTGAAAGATGCGTTTATGGGATGTAAGAAAGATCGTGAGCATCCGGAAAAAGGATTAAATTACGGAGAATTTCCAGCCTGGGATCGTCTGACATCCAGAGAACTCCAGGTAGAGAAAATTGCGGATTTTCTTCTTGGTAAAGGAAAATACCCAATCCGTAATCTTATTTCATTTGGCATGAATCATCATATGTGGCCAAGACCAGATCGGATTGAAGAAGGAATGAAGCAGGTGGAATTTTTCACATGCGCAGATATTTATATGAATGAGACTTGTAAATTTGCAGATATTTTGCTTCCGGTCTCATCAGGACAAGAACGGGAACAGGTAGAACTTATTGGACCACAGACTGTGTATTATCAGCCGAAGATTATAGAAAATCAGGGAGAAACGAAAAATGATATGGAAATCCTGATTGAACTGGCAAAACGGCTGGGATTTGCAATGGGAGAGCCAGAATTTCATAGTTATGAAGAATATATGGAAGACCGTCTGAGTCCGACAGGAGTAACGTTGAAGGAATTAAAGGAAAACGATGGAATCATGCAGGCAAAGAAATTAATGCCGGCTCGGACATCGGAAGATATATTGAAGGTTCAGACACCAACAGGGAAGATAGAATTCGTTTCGACAATATTAAAGGGTTGTAAAAAAGAAGGACATGAAGGAATTCCGGCATATCATGATTTCAGGGAGAAATTGCCAATGAAGGAGTATCCGTTGATTCTTAGTACCGGAAGTAGAAAACCGCAGCTTTTCCATTCCAGAACCTATCGCTTACCATGGCTTGTAAATCTGGAAAAGTGTCCGGTGGTAGAGATTCATCCAGATGATGCAAAAGAATGTGGTATAGAGAATGGAGAGATTGTCAGACTTGAAACCCCGGTTGGAAAGATGGATATGGCAGCGGCAGTGAATTCTTCTTGCCTGAAAGGTGTAGTAAATGTTTATCATGCCACTGGAGATCAAGATATTAATCTACTGGTAGATGACAAATACATTGATCCAATTTCAGGATTTCCGGGATTCAAATCTTATTGTTGCAGAATCAGTAAAAAGGAGGAAGCTTAGTAATGAGCAGAGTAGAATGTGATGAAGCGCGTTGTTCCGGCTGTTTGGCCTGTGTCGTTGCCTGTCTGGATCAGCATTATGATGCTACAGAGAAAAATGCGGTTTCGCCTAGAATTTATGAGATGAGAAAAAGAGGACATAGTGACCTTGAGACATATATTACAAGGAGCTGCCTTCATTGTGAAGATGCAGTGTGTCTAAAAGTGTGTGGATTTGGTGCGTTAAAAAGAGATGAGAGAGGTTTTGTAATACCTGTCAGAGAAAACTGTAAAGGATGCAGATTGTGTCAGAAAGCCTGTCCGCATGATGTGCCAAGATTTGATCAGGAGGGCAAAATCGTCAAGTGTGACGGTTGTTCGGTCAGAGTATCTATGGGAATGGAGCCGGCATGTGTGAGAGCCTGCAATACGGGAGCGTTGAAACAAGTGTAGTTGGGCAATAAAAGATAATCATATAGAAAATCATACAAGTAGAAGAAAATGACAGAGGGAAAGACATGAAAAATAAGGAAAAATTGAAAGATAGTGTATTGATCAAGATAATTCTTATAGCTGCCATTGTGATTGTAGCATTTGTAATGAGATCCGTACTTGAAAATAAGCATGAAGAGATTAAGATAGACAAGCAGACAGCAGGAAAGACAGTACGCGAGATGAATTATGCAAAATCGGTTCAGGAAGATGATTCAATCTTACAAGTGTTTAAAGAAAAATATTCAAGTGCAGAAATTTTGCTTGCTTGTAGAGAAGATGTGACAGATGATGGATTAGATGATTTGGTTGTAATCTGTAAGCTAGAAGAAGGAAATAGGACAATCGTTGTAACTGATAGTGGAGACAGCTTAAATTATAATTTCTCAGATCCGATTCCTGCTCCGATAGAGAATCAGAAAATACAATTTAAAAATATTGATAAGGAAGGCGAAATAGAATTTATTATAACCGGAGAGAAAAAGGGAGCGGTAGGTTATGCCATCTATCGTATGATAGATGGCCAGCCAGTTGATCTTTTTGGAGAAGGAATGGAGGATTGCTGTTAAATACAGAATTTGTATCCTTTGCCCCAGACAGTACAGATATAAACAGGGTGAGAAGGATCATCTTCCAGTTTGTCACGTAATTTTTTGATATATACAAGAATGGTGCTGTCATCGCAGTTATCATTTTTCCAGACTCTGGAGAATAATTCTTGTTTCGAAAATATATGATCAGGATTTTCGATAAAGAGATAGAGGAGGGAGAATTCCTTGGAAGTGAGGGATATCTCCTTTTCGTGTTTTAAAACGGTCTGAGAGTCCATTTGGAGGACAAATGGACCTTTTTTTATCTCTGAAGTAATCTCTTCGGAAATCGGTGTGTATTGATTTGTCCGTCTGACCATCGCGCGGATTTTGGATACCAGTACAGTTTTACTAAATGGTTTTGTGATGTAATCATCGGCACCGAGTTCCAGACCTTTGACTTGGGCAGAATCTTCGCCGCGACCACTTAACAGGATAACAGGTGTATAATTCTGACTGCTTCGAATCATTTTTAGAAGTGAGAATCCATCTTGGTCTGGCATGATTATATCCAGTAAAATCAAATCAAATGTGTTGGATTTGAGAATGTTCAGAGCAAGAGGACCGTTATCTGCACAAGTAACAGCAATATGCTCTTGTTTTAGCGTCATACTGACAGCTTTTAAAATAGAAGGTTCATCATCTATAATAAGAACCGATATATCTGGCATTTGATAAATACCTGCCTTTCTATTGTAATTATAAAAAAAACATATTAAGATAAATTTATTATATCTGTGAAAAAATTTAAAGTCAACTATAAGAAAATGAGATGAGAAAATAATGAATAATAAAAAGAAGGATTTGTTTATTTTTGTAGTTGGTGCGGTATTATTGTTGGCAAGTGCAATATTATGTTACCGTACAGTGAGAGATGCAATTGTTAATAATGAAAAAGAGAGCATTCAGAATATTGCAGAAGTTAGTTCGCATAGTTTGAAAGCAACGCTTCAAGGAAAAAGTAATCTTGTCTATGCAGCTTTATCCGGAGATATGGCGAGTGAAGAAAGTATCAAAACAAGCATGCTGAAGATAGGTGAAAAAGGAAAATATATAAGCTTGGATGATATTGGCATAATACAAGACTGGGAAGAAAAAGCCTGTAAAGAAGCAGGGAAAAAACCGGGACAGGTAATAGCGGGACCAATTAAAAAGACTGAAAATGGTGACTATGTATTATACATGACAAAGGCTGTTTATATGGATCGAAGTATTGCCGGTTATGTGCAGATTGAATTGAACCTGGACGAGATTTATGAAACAGAACAGGATTTGTCAAATCTGAAAGTAGGGAATCATGGCTATTGTATCGTGAAAGACGCAGATGGAGTAACGATTATGTCAGGGCCTAAAAGGGGGAGTGATAATTTTTCTTTTTTAGAAGATGATAAGTCGGGATGTGAAGTTGTCAGCTCTTATGAAGTAGAAGGTGGAACAACAAAAAAGACACAAAAATTACTGGCATATAATACAGTTGATTTTAATGGAGTTCCGTTCGTATTATGTGTAATAGAAGATTATGATGATATTACTGCACCGATTATGAAAATAGCTTTTTATTTATCTTTATTCGCGGTATTGTTGCTTATATGGCTTGGTATTTTCGGATATCGAATTTTACAACAACAGAAAGAAGAGGAGAAGTTAAAACTGGAATTGTTACATGAAAAAGAATTGAATGAAGCAAATGAAGCAATAAAGAATCAGGAAAATCTTATGCAGAAATACAATCATTCTAAGACTATGGTATTTTTGGCAGGTGCACTTGCACATGAGTTTAACAATCTCATGACTCCGATTGTATTGTATAGTGAATTATTATCAGATAATGATAAGGTTGTACAAGAGATGCCAGAAGAAGTTTACGAATTAAATATGTCAGCAAAACGATGTGAGGAGTTAGCCGGACAGCTTTTAGATTATAGCAGACAAGGAAGAGCAGAGAGAGTATTATCAGAGTATAATGCAACATTTGCAGTAGAGAGCAGTGTTAGTATTGTTAGCCGGTTGTTCCCTGACAATATAAAATTTGAGACATCTGTGTGCAGTACGCCATATTATGTGCGTGGACAAATAGGGGCATTGAATCAGATTATTTTGAATTTGGTGACCAATGCAATCTATGCAATTGGAGATAAAAATGGATATGTAAAGCTTCAGTTTGGACTGAGTGTGGATGATAAGAATACGGTTAGGTTAGTGATAGAAGATAATGGATATGGAATCCCTAAAGATATACGCAAGCATATATTTGATTCCTTTTTTACAACGAAGAAGGCAGGAGAAGGTACAGGGATTGGTCTTACTGTTGTAAAGCGTATGGTAGAAGAACATGGTGGATGGATACAGGTGCAGAGTGAAGAGGAAAAAGGAACAACATTTATTATGAATTTTCCAAGAGTAGAAGATTCTGAATAATAGTTTATTACTTAAAAGGAGCAGCCACAATTGCGGCTGCTCCTTCGTGAATGCCTGTTTAAAAGCATATTTTATTCATATGCCTGACGATCTTTCAGGTCTTTATTTAAGTAAGATGTAGCTGTCTTGGAGATATCTACTGCTTCATCATCGGAGATATCATCAATCTTCTTAGCTTCGTTGTACCAGTCTTCGAATGTCATACCAAGTGGGAACTTGTCATCAACATTCTTTTTGATAAATTCATCAAAATCATCAACACCAGCATCTTTAGAAATATCAGTTGTCATGAATTTACTTACGTCACTGACACGAGGAATTTCCTCTTCCGGAATCTGTGGATACTGTGTGTAGTAGTTCTCAAAGTTTTCAATGTTCTTTTCAGAGAAGTGCCATGTAAGTGTACGTCCCTCAGCAACGGTCTTCATATAGATCGTACGAAGAGCAACATAAGGATCTACATCAAATCCATCTGCGAACATCATTGCAGCATTGTATGGATGTGTGTACATGTATTCAAGAGCCATCTCATGAGCATATACAAGACGTCTTGCAAGCTCTGGGTGATTCTCTTTGAAATCGTTAGACATAGCATAAATACAGCAAAGTCCCCATGTATCAGCAGTAGCGTCAGAGTCAACATTAGCTCCGCCCCAGCCGATTCCGAGAATATGTCCAAATCCTTCGAACTCAGCGATGGAAGCATAAGGGTCGCAGCATGTGAAAGCATCAATCTGTCCGGCTTTCAGTGCGAACATAGCATCCTGAGATCCCATGTCTACGATGTTGTAACTGGAAGCATCAGCTGGGATTCCAAGCTTTTTGGACCATGTTAAAAATTCAGGATCGATTTCAGGTTCCGCGGTCATAGAAATTGTTTTGCCGACTAACTGGGAAGGATCTGTAATGTCGTTACTTGCTACGAGATAACGTGATCCACCCATGTGGTTCGCAGCAGCCATTGAGAATGGAGCACCTTGGTTTACTGCACGAATCGCACCTTCGATACCCGTATATCCAACATCCATGGCACCGCTTGTGAGTGCTTTCAATGTCTCACCGGATTTTGTTACATTTACATTCAGTCCTAAAGCTTTGTAAATACCGGCTTTCTCACCAATGATAGCACCGACCATGTGGTCACAGTTGAAGTATCCCATCTCGATGGTATAATTCTTATCCTCCTCAGATAATTCGCCAAAATCAAATTTTTTGGCTGCTTCTTCTGGATTATATCCTGTTGCTTCTACGTCTTTCGTGGCTTGATTGTCTTTACTACTATCGTGACATGCAGTTACAGTAGGGACAAGGAGTGCCATAACAAGAAGTACAGATACAATTCTTTTTTTCATAGTTCTCCCTCCAAATATTAATAATTGTTAATAAATATGTGATTATAATAGCAGATACAAAATGAAATAGAAAGGCATATAAATGAATATTAACAATTTTGATAAAGAAAAGGGAACCTATTAGAAATATTAATAAAGTATAGAAAAATTCAATAAAACTATGAGAACAATCAATTCGACATTTTATACGAATAGATTTAAAATATAGTTACAATTTTAAGCATGACATGAGGGAAAGAGGAAAAAGAAAATAATGAGATTGGATTACATAAAAAGTTTTATTAATGTCGTCAACTGTAAGAGCTTTTCTGTTGCTGCAAAAAAAGCATTTGTCTCACAGCCGACGATCAGTACTCACATCAAGCAACTGGAAGCGGAATTGGGAGTCCAGCTTTTGGTTAGATCAACAAAAGATGTGATATTGTCAGAAGAGGGAGTTCTGTTTTATCCATATGCAGTCAGACTTCTTGAAACGGAAAATGAGGCACTGGCACATTTGAACAAGACAGAAGCAAAGGTAAAAGGAACTGTAACGATTGCTACTTCATCAGTTCCTGGAAATTATATTCTTCCGAGGATTTTGAAACAGACAAGACTTAAATATCCTGAGATTGATTATCGTATGCTGGAGGGAGACAGTAGTCAGGTAATTCAGTCGGTCTTAAGATTTGAAGCAGATCTTGGAATAGGGAGTATCCGTACTAATCATGAGAAATGTATGTGTATGCCGCTTCTAAAAGATCAGATTGTACTTGCAACACCGAATACAGAAGAATATCGGAGCCTGAATGGGGTATTTCCGATTGATAAGCTGAAGAAAGAGACATTTGTTATACGGGAATCAGGCAGTGGAACAAAGATTGCATATGAAAGTATTGAGAAAGCGCTGAATCTGCATGCAAAGCCGTTGAAGATTGCCATGCAGGCAGAATCTTCGGATCTGGTCCGAAGAAGTGTAGAAGAAGGAATGGGAGTTGCATTTGTAAGTAGTCTGGCAATTCAAGATTCTCTGGCATTGGG
>CAKRCL010000041.1 GCA_934307335.1 uncultured Dorea sp.
CGTAAAGTACCGAAGGACGAAATTGACAAAAAGGTTCGTGAGGCTGCAAGAATCCTTGACCTTGAGAAACTTCTTGACCGTAAACCAAAGGCTCTTTCCGGTGGACAGAGACAGCGTGTTGCCATGGGACGTGCAATCGTTCGTAAACCTAAGGTATTCTTGATGGATGAGCCTCTTTCTAACTTGGATGCTAAGCTTCGTGTACAGATGCGTATTGAAATTGCAAGACTTCATGAGGACTTAGGTGCTACAATTATTTATGTAACACATGACCAGACAGAAGCTATGACTCTTGGTACAAGAATCGTAGTTATGAAAGATGGAGTTGTTCAGCAGGTAGATACACCTCAGAATCTTTACACAAAACCTTGCAACTTGTTCGTAGCTGGATTCATCGGATCACCTCAGATGAACTTCTTAGATGCAGACGTTAAAGTAAATGGATCTGATGTTACACTTTCTGTCGGTGGTCACGAGCTTCCGGTTCCGGCTGACAAAAAGCAGGCTCTTATCGACAAAGGATACAACGGAAAGACAGTTATTCTTGGAATCCGTCCAGAGGATGTACATGTTGCTTCTACATTTACAGGAGAGCATGCAGGAACTGTTCATTCAACTATCAATGTATATGAGCTTCTTGGAGCAGAGGTATTCTTATACTTTGATGTAGCAGGAACACAGGTAACTGCACGTGTTGGTTCCGGAACAGAACTCAGAAGTGGAGACGAGGCTTCCTTCACATTAGATATGAGCAAGATCCACCTCTTCGACAAAGAGACAGAGTTGACGATTTGCAACTAATCGTATAGAATAACAATAACGGTTCTACTGTTATGGAAGATACAATGAAAGAGCTGTACTTATGTGCAGCTCTTTCAAGTTTATGCAAAGAGGGTATTTTTATGGAACAATCTCTGGAGCTTTCAAAAGCAATGGATGAACTCGCACGTGCAACCGGCATCACCTTGAATATTCAACTTCCACCAGATACTTCAGAAGAGGATATTGCTGCTACTGTTCGTCAGATTCGATCCCTTTGCTCTGCCTATAAGGAAAAATATAACAAAAATTATTTTCTGTTAAATCTTATGACAGGCACATCACCAGATTATGATATTCAGGAGCGTGCTTCCAGACTTCACATCCGCGCTGTGAAACCTCGCTATCTTTTTCTTTTGGAATCCAGAAAAAAAATGGACAACTCCGTCACAGAGGTTTTAAAACAATTATTTCCGTATCAAGAAAAAATATATCTTGTACCAATAAACGAATATCAACTGGCATTATTATATCCGGCAAAAGATAATTCTACCGTAGAAGATATTCATGATCTGGCACATACTATGATTGATACATTGAGCATGGAAGCGCTTGTTCATGTACAGATTGCATATAGTAATCTAATTCCTGATCTGTACGCCCTATCCGGTGCATACAAACAGACTGCTCTCGCACTTCGAGTCGGAAAACTATTTTATTCCGAACAGTCTGTATTTCCATTTAACAAATTGGGCGTTGGTCGTCTGATTCATGAACTACCGCAAAAGCTGTGTGAAGATTTTCTGTTCGAAGTACTTGGAGATATTTCTTCCGATCAATTAGATGGTGATACTCTGAGTGCTGTTGATAAATTCTTTCAAAACAATCTGAACATTGCTGAAACCGCAAGGCAGCTTCATATGCATCGCAACACTCTCATCTATCGTCTGGAACAGGTGGAGAAAAAAACCGGTCTTGATCTTCGTCAATTCGAAGATGCAATGACTTTCAAAATTGCGATCATGATCCTGAATTATTTACAATCAGAAAGGAATATTATACATGAATGATAATTTTCATGAACAACTTGTAACCAAAAAACCAAAAGGAAACCCTTTGGCTATCCGCATCGCTGTTGTTGTCCTTATCATTTTATTTTTGACAGTCGGCGCTTTATTCCTTGGATTTCTTTCAATCATTATTGCCGTTGTATTAGGTGTAACTGCTTATTTTTATATTTTTCCAAATCTCAACGTTGAATATGAATATTCTCTCGTCAATCATGATTTGGATATCGTTGCAATTTACAACAAATCAAAGAGAAAAGAATTGTGCTCTATCGATATTAAAGATGCCGAGATGATTGCACCGAAAAATTCCAGCAGATTAAGTCAATTCAAACCTGTCAAAACCTGCGACTATACTTCCGGAACCGGCAATGCAGCAATTTACTCCATCATCATCTTTCTTGATCAACAAATGTACAATATTTTAATTGAACCTGACGAAGAACTAATTGCCGGCATACGTCCTTGGATGGGTTCTAAATTTTCACAATTTTAAAAAATCAAAAAATCAGGACGTAGTAATTTTTTTCAAATACTACGTCCTATCCTTTTATTGCATCTCACTCTGCAATGTTTCTATCGCTTTATCTAATTGATTATCTGCATCAGAGTTATTATCATCAGCCTTATAATCTATTGCCACATCCGGCGTAATGCCTTTTCCATCTATATCCTGGCCTTTTGCCGTAAAATACTTGGCAATTGTAAGTTTGACACAAGTTCCGTCTTTCAAATCAAAAATCTGTTGAACAACGCCTTTTCCATAAGTCTGAGTTCCTACAATCGCTCCAAGCTTGTAATCTTGAATCGCACCTGCAAAAATCTCAGATGCACTGGCACTATATTGGTTTACCAGCACTGTCATCGGAATATCGATCTTCTTCTCTTCATCCGAAGTAAAGTCTTCTTCTTTTCCATTCTTATCCTGAGTATATACAATCTTCCCTTCCGGTAAAATTTCATCCAAGATCTTACATACAATGCTCAGACTTCCACCGGGATTACTTCTCAAATCTACGACCATACCCTTCATTCCCTGATTTTTCAGATCATTATAGGCATTCATATACTGATCATATGTCACAGCATCAAATTCTGTAATTCTGAGATAACCTATTCCATTATCAAGCATCTTAGAATTTACTGTTGGATATTCAATCGTAGCTCGAGTAGCAGTGACCTGAACTTCTTTACGCTCATCACCTCGTAGAACAGTCATCTTCACATCGGTACCTTTTTCACCTTTTATCTTGCTTACTACTTCTGTCAGATCCTGTCCTGTTACTTCCTCATCTTCAACTTTATAAAGAATGTCGTTGTCTTTTATCCCTGCCTGTTCTGCCGGTGAACCTTCATATACTTGACTGATGGTTATAATCCCGGTCTCTCTATTCTGAGACATAACAGCACCAATTCCATCATATTCTCCCTCTGTAGACTCTTGAAAGCTTTTCGTTGCTTCTTCATCATAATATGCAGAATATGGATCATTCAATCCGGCAATATAGCCTTTATAAATTCCCTGTTGAAGATCATCTTGGTCAACGTCTTTCAGATAATATTCATTGATCAAAGATTCCAGTTTTTCTAATTTATTATCTGTCTCCGAACTAACTGCTTCTGTTGTCTTTTTTCCACTGCTGTCTTTTACTTTCAAACCACAGGATACAAGCCCTGTCACTAATAACATAGCAAGGGCGCCACAAAGCGCCCCTTGCATAAACCCTTTTTTATTTTTCATTTTTCATTCCTGTCTTAATTGAGAATTTGATTCAGATATCATAGTTATACTTTACAAGTAATTCATTGGATTTACGGGTGTGCCATTACTCATCACCTGGAAATGAAGATGAGGACCTGTGGAATTTCCTGTAGTTCCTACCTGACCTATATTCTGCCCTTTACTAACCTTCTGCCCCGCAGATACAAAAATCGTATTGCAATGCATGTAATATGTCAAAAGTCCATTTCCATGATTGATGATAATCAAATTACCTGCCTTACCACTATATCCTGCAGACGTTACAGTTCCTGCTGCTGCCGCATAAATCGGCGTTCCTGTAGGTGCAGCAAAATCAACACCTTTGTGATTCGTGCTTGCTCCGGCAAGTGGTGCATTACGATATCCGAATGTGCTTGAAATACGGCTGTAGCCCGGACATGGATGTGTAAATGTTCCATTACCAGTTACAACCGAAGCACCTGCACTTCCACTGCCACTTGAATTTTTCTTTGCAGCAGCTGCCGCAGCTTCTTTTTCTTTTTGCTTTCTTGCAGCTGCTTCCGCTGCTGCCTGGAGCTCTGCCAGTTTCTGATTCGTCGCATCAAGTTCTCCACTGATACTTGAAATCTCACTTTCTTTACTTGCCTTTAAGCTCTCCACGTTTGCCTGTTTGCTGATCAGCTCATTTTGAAGTTCTTCAAGCTTTGCATATTCATCTTCAAGTGTTTTCTGCTGTTTCTGAACCTGTTCACATATTTCCTGATATTCGACCAATTGTTCTCTATCATAAGCTGAGATTGTAGATATATATTCTGCATTATTCAAAAATTCACTGATATTCTTCGATTGGCACAAAATATCGATAAACTGCGTATTGCCATTTTCATACATGTATTTGATACGTTTTTTCATACTCTCATACTGATCATTTTCCTGAGCTTGAGCTTCAAAAAGTTCCTCTTCTTTCTGGCTCAACTCCTCTTCCTTCTGAGAAATCTGATTCTTCGTATCTTCCATCTCTGCCACAATCGTCTCCAGCTGTGTTGCCAGTGACTGCTGTTCAGATTCTGCAGCTTCTTTCTTTTTCTGAAGTTCTTCCGCTTTTTGCTTCGTATCTTCAATTTCAGTAGCCTTTACCTGAACTGCCATTCCAAAGCACAATACTCCTATCAGCATTCCACTGATTATCTTCTTCCCCTTTATCATATGTACCCCCTTATCAATTCAGTACGCATATGATTATACTTTCAGATGTTTTCTGATCGTAAAGAAACTTCCTACAAAACCAATTCCAACTCCAAGAAGAATTCCAACCGGTAAAAGCGTTCTGTACACCTGTGCTACCGGAAGGAAATCGATAATATTCTGAAGGAGATGGAACTTCTCGAGAATATAATGAATAGCCTTCTCATATATAAAATACAAAATTCCAAGTGGAATCACTGCACCAATTGCTCCAATCAATAATCCTTCAAATACAAACGGTGCTCGTACAAATCCATCTTTTGCTCCGATGTATTTCATGATCGCAATTTCTTCACGTCTTACTGTAATACCCATAGTAACAGTGTTACTAATCAGGAAAACAGATACTGCAAGCAAGATTCCAATAATAGCAACAGACACATATCCTACCAATTTGTTTACACTAGTCAGCGTCTTTGCAACTACATCAGACTTATTGACTTTTCGTACGCCATCCAGGCCTTCCGCAAAGCTTACCACATCTTTCTGCTTTGATACATCTGCCATATATACTTCGTAGTTATCAGAATTAGCAAGCGGATTATCATCTTTAAATCCTTCCGCTGCTTCTTCAGAACCTTGGAAATATTCTTCCTGGAATTTTGCCCATGCTTCATCAGCACTTACATACGTAACACTCAAAACGCCATCTTTCTTCTTAAGTTGCGCTCCAATATTATCTTTTTGTTGTTGTGTTGCTTCTTCGTCAAAAAATACCGTAATGGCAACTCCCTCTTCTGCCTTCTGTACGATATAATTAAAATTCATAACAATAGAATAAAATAGACCAAACAGGAAAATACACGCCGACATAGTTGCAATAGATGCAATAGAGAACATCTTGTTTCTGCCTATGTTCTTGACACCCTGCTTCATAGAATATCCAAAAGTACTAATTTTCATTATTATACCCACCTTTTTTCTCGTCGCTTACGATGACTCCCTTTTTCATCGTAACAACTCGTTTCTTCATCTCGTTTACAATTTCCTGATTATGAGTTACGACCAAAACGGTAGTTCCTCTCTCGTTCGCCTCTTCCAAAAGCTTCATGATCTCCCATGAATTTGTCGGATCCAGGTTTCCTGTAGGCTCGTCTGCGAGAAGAATCGCAGGTTCATTCACAATGGCTCTTGCAATTGCCACTCTCTGTTGTTCTCCACCGGATAATTCCTTTGGAAATGCTTTGTACTTCTGTGCAAGTCCAACAAGTGATAATGCTGCTGGTACCTTTTTCTTAATAATTCTCGTCGATGTCTCTGTAACTCTCTGAGCAAAGGCGATATTATCATAAATATTACGATCCTTTAAAAGTCTGAAATCCTGGAATACAACTCCAATATTTCTGCGATACATCGGAATCTTTCTGTGCCGCATACGTCCAAGATTATGTCCGTTTACAATGATAGTTCCGGATGTCGGCTCAAGTTCCTTCATGATCAATTTGATAAGTGTTGATTTACCAGAACCACTGTCACCTACGATAAATACGAATTCTCCCTGCTCAATCTTCAGGTTGATACCATTTAGCGCAGAGATTCCCTTCGAGTACTCTTTGGTTACGTCCTTTAATTCGATCATAGTTTCCTCCTAATTATTTAATACTCCATGGATTCCATATACTTCATATATTTAACTACCATAAGGGCAATTTTAAAAGTAATGGCATCCTCAAATACACGCAGATCAAGTCCCGTGCTCTTCTGAAGCTTGTCCAGTCTGTATACCAGCGTATTACGATGAATATACAGTTGTCTGGATGTCTCTGAGACATTCAGATTATTTTCAAAAAACTTATTGATAGTTGCTAATGTCTCTTCATCGAAGTCATCTGGTGATTTCCCCTCAAAAATCTCCCGGATAAACATCTTACAGAGCGGAATCGGCAACTGATAGATCAATCTTCCGATTCCAAGTGTGCTGTATGCAATTACATTTCTTTCACTAAAGAAAATCTTACCTACATCCAGCGCCAGTTTCGCCTCTTTATAAGACTTAGATACTTCTTTAATATCATGTACAACAGTACCATAAGCAATTAAGACATCGTCTTCACCATTTTCTTTCAGTAAAGTCAAAAATCCATTCGCCATCTTTTCCAGTTCTTTGTGACCGTCATCAATCTCGAGTTCCTTCACAATAATGATATTCTTCTCGTCAACTGCTGTAACAAAATCTTTTGATTTGTTTCCAAAAAGATTCCGCACATTATCAAGCGCACTACTGTCTTTCTCATGATCCGTCTCAATTATAAATACAACACGACGCACTTCTGTGTCAATATGTAATTTCTTGGCACGATTGTAAATATCTACGAGAAGCAGATTGTCTAAGAGCAGGTTTTTAATAAAATTATCTTTATCGAAACGCTCTTTATATGCAACTAACAGATTCTGAATCTGAAATGCCGCAATCTTCCCAACCATGTAAACGTCATCGCTTCCGCCATTCGCCAACAGAACGTATTCTAACTGATGTTCTTCGAAGATTTTAAAAAACTGATATCCACGAACAACCTGACTATCCGCCGGAGAATCCACAAAAGCTAAAACTTCTTCCTCATAATTCTCCTGTTCCGTCATCGTACTTGCAAGCGGCTTACCATCTGTATCCATAACACAGAAGTCAATTCTTGTAATTCCTTTCAATCCCTCAATCGTATTTTGAAGTATCTGATTAGATATCATATCCCGTCTCCTCCACTCATATCAATATGCATTTTTCACAACAAACTGCCCTGTTTTTTAGTAAAAGAGCATATTCTTAAATTACATCTTAATATATTTTACCAAAAAAATAAAGAGAAAACTACAATTTTTTTGTCAGTTTCCTCTCTTTCTACTTTTTTCAATTTCCTTTTTAAAAATCTGCTTCATAAAAAAATGGCCGATTTTACCTGTACCAAAGCCTTGTTCAATGACTGGAATCCCAGTTTTTCCAAGCCCTATCCATATTCTTGCATTCATCACATTACGATTCTGAGATATCAGATCCTCTTGAAGCGGAGAAGATAGTGCCGATAAGACACAATCTACTTCTTCACCATTAATCGCATTGATCAACATGTCATCTGCTCGATTCTTAGCCGATACTTTTGCCATTCCTACAATCTGAGCTCCCCGATAGTATCTTTCAAAATGCCCGAACATCTTCTGTCCTTCTTCTTCCGATTCTACCAAAAGATAAATCCTCTTATGCTTTCTTGCCAGATATCTTAAAAACATTTTCAAAAAAGTCTTATCCTCTGTCTCTCGTAAGCACTTATTCTCTGTAATCTGTGCTGCTTCAAGTATTGTCTTATCTCCCGCAAGCACGAGATCGAATGTTCCAACCTCATCTTTCAGTTCCGCTTTTGTTCCAAGCTCCATAAGCCCGTCTATCGTCACAAGTTCAATTACATTCACTAAATCAGACTCCATATATGAAAGAGTTTCCCTCATGGCTTCTTTCGCTGTGCAATTGTCAATGGCTATATCTAAAACATTTATCTTACTGCTCATAATCTCACTCATATTTTAAAACTCTTTGTAGCTGTTCGATTATATCAGACACCTTTAAGTTTTTCAAGGTTTCTCACAAAATGTTCATATTTGTTAATATTCGTAATATTTATCTTAATATTTTTGTTACTTTTCCCCTTGTTTTTTCCTTTTTCTTGCAAGTATTCCCCCAATCCGTCCAGTTTCTTTCGATGAAAGCGATTTCCATCCGTCTTTCATAACCCTATCTAAAAGCCCTAATTCATCGGCTATCTCATATTTCATTTTCTCTTCTTCCGTAAGCTGATCCAGACGAACTGGTGTATCCTTCTTTTTTGTCATGGCAAACTCCTTTCCTGCATATGACCGAAGCATATTTTCCTACACCAGTATTATTAACACATCTGCATTTCTTATTCATCAAAACATTTCCTGTTATTGTTCTGCCTGAAATTGAACATTTACCTCCCCCACTCCACAATCAATTGACATCGTCTTATCGGAGTGATTTTCAATCTGATATTCACTTCCAAGCTCCGTAAATTCTCTTGCACCGCACACAATACTTCCTATGTCGCAATTCAGATCATAGTTATAATCCGTCTCATCACCGATGGCAGTAAAGTTAATCTCTCCGACACCACTTTCAAGATCTGCATCTCCCAGCGTTTTTCCGACAGCTTCGATCAGCCCCATATCACAATTCATTGTCAGATCATTTGTCAGGAAAGAATCCACTTGAACCTCACCGGCATCAACATCTATATCTAAATCTTCTGTATGAATATCTTCTATATAAATGCTGCCTGCACTCAGATTCATCTCTACTTCTTCCAGCTTATAGCCTTCTGGAATATAAATATATATTTTTGCATCTTGTGCATGATTTCGCGCGTAAATCCAGTTCCAGGCTTTTTCATTTGTTGTAATATTTAATACTCCCTCTTCTTCGTAACACTTAAACTTAAGACTTTTGGATATTTTGTGTGTTTCTACGGTAAGCTCCTGCTGTCCTTTTGGTGCTTTTAAAATTTTTATCTCACCTGTTGCTGTATCTAGATTCAGCTCTCGAATGCCCTGATAGCTTTCCTGAACATTCGGACTATAAGTCTCTTTTATTGGAGCACGTTCTTTCACTATTTCCATCGTTGCGCCCATTCCCAGTCCAATGCCTAAAAGTGCAATACCGACTACCAACGTAATACCACAGGTCAGCCAGAATATTTTCCATCCTTTTTTCATCTTCACGCTACCACCTTTCTATGAGAGATCTTTCCCCAGAGGTACTTTATTCCCTTTGCCAGTCCACGGATCACTACTTCACAGAGTTTTCCAAATCCTACTGTTGCAACCACACCAAGAACCATTATGATCAGACCGCTGCCAATCAATGCCAATCCTGCGGCTGTCTGTGGCAGAAGTATAACGGAACCGGATATTACCAGCGAAATTCCAACAATCGCAATGGCAGCCCCGGCAATAACCAATGCAAATACTCCAGCAATGACTGTTAACACCATTGCCAGTCCTGCAGCCAGGATACCTCCGATAAGCGGAATCAAAATCGGTCCTATGATTATCACAAGAATTACAATGAAAGCTATTTTCCAAATACGGTCATTTTTCTTTTTCTGATTATCCGATGTCCCATACTGATATTCCGATGACTGCCCATTCTCCTGATGATTCATCTGATATTGCTGTCCGGCTGACTGACCTTGGCTCTGCTGACCTTGCGCTGTATTTTCCGTCTTGCCTTTTAAATCTGCTTTTATATTTTCTGCCACTTCCTCCGGAGCGCCAAATTCCCGAATAACCTGTTCTTCATTCTCTTCGCCGGCCTCATCGAAGTAATCATTATAATATTTCATAGCATCTTTTCTCTCTACTTCCGGGATGTCCTGTAAAAGCGATGCCAGTTTTGTCATATATTCGATTCGGTTCATTACTTCTCACCCCCTGCAAATAACTGATTAATCTTGTTCGTATACTGCTTCCATTCTGTCCGATACATATCAAGCTTTTCCCTTCCTGCCAAAGTCACCTTATAATATCTTCGATTTCGTCCATCATATTGTCTGTCGTACACTTCAAGACAACCATCTTTTTGTAGTCTTCGAAGAACTGGATAGAGGGTTGATTCAGACACTTCTATCGTCTCCCGCACATCCTGTGTAATCTTATAACCATACGTGCCTTCCTCTGTCCGTGACACAACCGCCAGAACAATCGCATCCAAAAGAGCCGCACCTGTATTAAAGACCATTTCACCACACCCTTTCTGCAAAATCTGGATTTAACAAAAAATTGTTATGTAATTATCTTTACAGATTCACTATATTATTTTGTTTTTTATATTATACGTCGTATAATATGTATTTTTGTATATTATATAGCATATAATATTATAAGTCAAGAAAAAGCAGACGCAAAAATTGAATAACCTGCATTTTGTCTTAACAGATACTTTCGAAAAAAACAGCATCAAGTGCATATTCTACGCGACTTCCACACAATGGAGATGAAACTCCTAACATCATAGAGGCCTCTGCCGAATATGATATTTGTTTTTAGAGGTTCATCGTAATTCCCTGTGTGGGGAGCTTAGAATATGCACTTGATGCGTTCTTTTTAGTAATTAATATTTGTTATGTTAAGGTAAAATGCAGGCTTCCCCCAATGTAAAAGAATACAACACTTTCTCTTTTACTTTCTTCCCGGTAATCTGCTCCAATGCCCTGCCATAATAATTTAACTGGGCATGATATTTCTCTGCCAATTCTTCTATCCTATATATTTTATCCGTCTTATAATCCAGCACGACCAGTCCGTCCTCTTCCTCAAAGTAGACATCAATAATTCCTTGTACAAGAGCAAACTCTCCTTCTGGCTCATCCGGATACAGCTCCTGTTCCGGTATTCCCAGAACAAATGGCTGCTCTTTCCAAAGTTTTCCACAGCTCGCTCCGACTCTCATTCTTTTTCCCACAGAACTGCGAAGAAATTTCAACACATCTTTCGTTTGTACCGAATCTGCCATTTCTCTGGTCATTCGTCCTTGAGATACAAATGTTTCAATTGTATCATTAAGCAACTGGCTATCATAATTTTGCCTAAAATCAATCAATTCCATAACCCGGTGATATGCTGTTCCTCTGGAAGCGCCTGTCAATACTTCTTCTTTTGACAAGAATTTCGGAAGAAGTGGTACAACCTCCGGTTCTTCATAGACAATTTCTCCTAATGCTCCCTCGTCATCAATCATTTCTGCCTGATATGCCATTTTCTTTAATTCAGATACCGTAAATTTCATTTTTCTCGTATTGCTCTTCGGATATTGGTATTGATAAGAAAACTGTTCATCAATTGTCTGTCTGACATTTGCATCATATTCAGCATTCGTATCCCATCTTCGCAAAATTTCTTCTTGTATATATCCTGCCGCCTCCGTTTCCACTTCTTCACTTACAAGATCTTCTAATAACATTTCTTTAAAAATGATTGGAATATCGGATGGCACTTTCTTAAGAGCAGGTATGATCCAGTCGAGATATTGTATCGCTTTACTTCTCTTTGCATAAGTCAATGTCTTTTCAAATTTCAGTTTCAAATTATCACAAGTACCTGTGATAATCAGCTTTTCTTTTGCTCGTGTAAGCGCAACATAAAGAACTCTCAGTTCTTCACCCAGACTGTCCAACGTCGCTTCATTTTGTATTACCTTTTTCACCAGACTTGGGATTTTTGTTCTTTTTTCAAGATCAATTGTATCCATTCCTACCCCGAGACGCGCATGGATAATGACTTGACCGGCCAGATCCATCTGATTAAATTTTTTACCGGTTCCAGAAACAAATACAATTGGAAATTCAAGTCCTTTGCTTTTATGAATCGTCATAACACGAACTGTATCTGAATTTTCATCCTCCAGACTTGCTTCTCCGCAATCAACCTCAAATTTCTGTAACTGCTCCATATAACGTATAAAATGAAAAAGTCCTTTATAGCTCGTAGATTGAAATGCCTGTGCCTTCGTAATCAACATATCTACATTCGCCTGTCGTTGAACACCACCTGGCATTGCCGAGATAAATTGCTCATATCCGGTCTGAGCCAGAATTTTTCGAAGAAGCTCATGAATCGGCGTATATGGTACTATTTTTCGAAACTCGTCCATTTTCCCGAACAATGCTTTTAATTTTCTGCGTATTTCTTCATTTTCGCCCTTTTCCAAATATGATTCTACTGCCTGATAAAATGGAATTCCTGTTCCTTCAGAACTTCGGATAATTGCCATTTCTTCTCCATCTAATCCGCAAAATGCAGAAGTCAGAACTGCTGCCAGCGGAATGTCCTGTTTCCGATTATCCAGAATCCGCAAGTAATCTAATAATACGCCTATTTCCTGCGTTGCAAAATACCCTTCTTTTGTTCCTGCAAATGCCGGGATGCCTTCTCGATTTAATTCCTGTACAAATACGTCAGCAATCCCCTTCATGTTTCTTGTCAAGACAACAATGTCGGAGTATTTGACCGGTCGAAGCTCACCAGTCTTTTTATCCAGAACTTTCTGTTGCTCCATCAGACTGCGAATCCGCGCCGCAATCATACGAGCCTCCAGTTCTTGCTTTGATGCTTTTACCGGATAATCATAGGCTTTCTGGTCTGTATTTAGCACAAGTACTTCTGTCTCACATCCCGGATTTTCCGGATAATCTGCCCCTACATATAGTGCTGCCTGATCATCATAATCAATTTCTCCAAGATCGCGCAGCATAATCTGTTTAAAAATGTAATTCACACTGTCTAACACTTCTTTCCGACTTCGGAAATTTTTATGCAGATCTATACGCTGTTTTGGTCCATTTTCCTGATCATACGTATCAAATTTTTCCATAAATAGCTCTGGTCTGGACAAGCGGAAACTATAAATACTCTGCTTTACATCTCCTACCATGAAAATGTTATATTTTCCCTTTGAGATGCCTGAAATACTTGTAAGAATTGTTTCCTGTATCAGATTACTGTCTTGGTATTCATCAATCATAATCTCACGGAACTGTTCCTGATACTCTTTTGCTACTTCAGACGGTTCAAATCCGTCTTCCGTCTTCTTTGCAAGTATCTGCAACGCAAATTGTTCCATATCTGAAAAATCAATTATATTTTCCTGACGTTTTTTCTCATCAAATCTTTTCGCAAAACGTTTTACCAGTTCCACTAGTTCTTCCATATATGGAAAACAGATTTTCATATCTTTTGCCATTTCTTGCGGACTCTGATAAAAATAATCGTCTTTTAGTTCATCGACAATATCTTTCATCTGCTCTCTCAGGTTCTTAACTTCTTCTATTTTTTCTTTGGAGACATTCTTATCCCGACACGGTCGAAGTTTTCCCCAATCTGCCAATACAATATTTTCAGACATTTCCTGATAATTTTCTGCCTGTAAAAGATTGGATACGGTACGTAAATTCAGTTGAAGTGTTTCTTCGTAAACATTCGGTCCATCTTCTTCCAGACTAAGTTCCAGTGCCTGATTTCCCAAATTTTCTGCTTCTTGCAGATATTTCTTTGCCCATGCAACTATTTTCTTTCCATAGTCACTATTTTTTAAATCTTCTGCAGTATTGATTCGATACGCTTGCGCACAGGCATCCAGCCATCCTTCTCCATCCGGATAACTTCTGCTATAGTCATAAGCTTTTTGAATCATTTCTTCCAGCTTTTTATCATCTCTTTTCCCACCATAGGCATTCGAAAACCGCAAAAATCTTTCACTTTTTTCTGCATACTTTTCTTCCAGAATATCATCTAGCACATCATGTCTAAGGAGCTTTAATTCGCCCTCTTCTGCTGTACGAAATCCCGGATCAATATCAATTGCATGAAAATGATCACGTATTACAGAAAGACAAAAACTATGAATTGTTGTGATCTGCGCATTATGAATCAGTGTTGCCTGACGTTTCAAATGTTCATGCTCAGGATTTTCCTCCAAAGCATTCTCGATTGCTGCTCGAATACGCTCTTTCATCTCTCCTGCGGCAGCCTCTGTAAATGTTACGATCAGCAACTCATCTACATCAACGGGATGTTTTTCATCTGTCAACATCTGTATAATACGCTCTACCAGTACGGCTGTTTTCCCAGATCCTGCAGCTGCGGACACAAGAATATTACGGTCTCTGAGATCAATAACCTTTTGCTGTTGTTCTGTCCACATTACTCCCATGTTTCCGCTCCCTTCTCATGTTTCATTGCAGCAACCGCTTCCGATTGGGACATCTTTGCAATTTCGCGGTAGTTATATCCTGGTATTTTCTGATCAAACCCGCATACATGACGGTAAGCACAATAATCACATCCACTTTCTTGTCCCCGCTTATAGGGAACCGGCGCAGCTTCACCTTCCAAAATTTTTCGATGTACCTGCTTTACCTTTCGAAGTGCATGCTGCATCATAATTTCAAATTCCTGTTCAGATGCAACCTTCGAAGTTTTTGAAAGGCTTCCGTTTTTATTATATTTTATCGGGATCACCTGCGACTCCCCTATCTGACAATGATCAAGATGTTCCAGAACTTCATCTTTCAGATTGATCATTCCATCTACTTTTAATTCCTTAAGAACAGCATTATCCACCTCTTTTTCATCTTGTACCAACTCTTTTTCCACAAGAGGATCTTGAATCCGATAGTAAAAGACTCCTGCCGGAATCACTTCACTTTCCGGATAACGTTGCTGACATTTTTTTACTGCTGCATCCATATAGACCATAAGCTGAAGCTGAAGTCCATGATAAAGCGCAACCACATCAAACGCTTTGCTTCCAGTCTTATAATCCATTACTTTTACGTAAACTTTTTCTCCATCTTTACAGAGATCAACCCGGTCGATCTTACCATTTTCAAAACGCATCTCATAAGCTGACGGCACAAAATCTCCAACCGCCAACTGTTTTGTAAGCGCCCAGATTGTCCTTGTTAAAAGCCGCTTCATTCTCTCAATCATATATTCGCTACGTGCAGAATTATACAGGACTGAATTCCCATAATCTGTAATCGCATGCTCCACACCAGCTTCAATATATTCCTGTCTTTTATCTTCATCTACTCCTGTCCATGACAAATGCTCTTCCTGTAATCTACGTGAATAGTATTCTAATGCGCTATGACACACATTTCCTAAATCTAATGGCTGAAATTCATAAATCTGCCGCTCTCTCAAGCGGAGGCCATAAGTAAGAAAATGTGCAAATGCACAAGTCGAGAAACGTTCAATTCGCGTAATACTATCCTGAAAATGTTCTCCATAAAGCCGCATTGCCACCTCTTTTGTCAATCCATCTGCCGGTCTTTCATAAAATCCGGCTTTCATGAGTTTTTCAACTCGATCCTGCCACTCTTCCTGACGTTTGTACCAGGAATATAATTCCTGCCACTTTTCATCCATACTCATACCATCTTGAAAACCACGTACAAGTTCCTGCATTCCCAGTTCCGGTGTCCATTCTTTTTCAACAAATATCTGCTTTTCTTCATCTTCTACTTTGACTTTAACAAATAATCTCTGAATTTCCTGAATCAAATAAGAAGGTCGAATACTTTTTCCAGCGGAAGACACTTTACTATAATAAATAATAAACTGACAATCCCTCAGTCACCTGCCGGTGACAGCTCCCTTTGCTCAAGGGAGCCTG
>CAKRCL010000042.1 GCA_934307335.1 uncultured Dorea sp.
TTCCCACACTCTTAACCGTTCCCCACTAGGAAACCCTGTTGGGTTGTCGGTCGTGTGTTCCCACACTCTTAACCGTTCCCCACTAGGAAACCCTGTTGGGTTGTCGGTCGTGTGTTCCCACACTCTTAACCGTTTTTTGGACTTTATCCAAAACAAAAAAAAAGGCGGTCAAGCCGACCGCCCTACAATATTATTATTTATATTTTTTTCCTGTTACAATCCTAGCGACTGTTGTTTTGCCAACATTAAAACGGTCTGCAATGAATTTCATAGAGTGACCATTGGCAAATAAAAGCGCTATTGTCTTTTTGTCTTCGTCTGTCAGCTTCTTTTTTGCTGTTGTTGGTGTTTCCGTCAATGCTTTTACTAAGTAGTTAGGCAATTCAAGTTTTTCAATCGCTTTTTTCTGAATGGTTTTTAAAACGCTCATTACACTCTCTTCTTTCACGCCTAAGTATGTACCGATTGCAACGCAACCATAACCGCCCATTCTTAACTCTAATACTTTCGCCTGTCTTGCGGTCAGTTCCAACGCGTCAACCATGTTTTCGTACTTGTCAACGCTTGCACTGTCTACGGTTTCAAAAGTAACCGCCCCGTTATAGTCCGTTACGTTTCCGGCAAGGTCTGAAAACTTGTTCAAACGTCTGTAAATGGTTGCTTCTTCGTTGCTCTCTTCGTCTGTTGCAAGTTCTTCCAAGTACAGATAGCCATTTGACGGGTCAATATTTAAAGAACGGCTATTTGCTACTTCTCTTCTAACTGCCTTGTAAACTTCTCTAATTGGTGAAGTTTCCACCGTTTCCCACCCGTTTACAGAATCCGCCGACTTAATCCAAACTTTCTTTTTTAATCGTCTGACTTCGTATGTATTTTCAAGAAAGTTTTCTCTTGTGCGGTCTGCTTTTTCGCTCTCGTCCAATAATGCAACCATTGCAACGTGCACAAGGTCTAAACCGTCTCCCAGTGTCTGTTGTGACAGTTTGTTGTAAGCATATCTGTAATCACTGTCTTTCGTTTTGGTCTGTCTGTCTCCGTCTTCGTTGTACACTGTTGTGAACGCTTGTGTGCAACTATAGTCAATGTTTGCTAATGTGTTCTTGTCTCTGTAGATACTTCTTTTCACTTCGTCAAGTTGAGTATTGCAACCGCTGTTGCTAACTTGTCCGTCCTTGCGTCCTTTTCGTTGTGGGTCAAGACACTTTTTAATAACAGAGTATGCAACCGCTGTTGCTAGTTCGTCCAATACATTAGAAAATGCGACGCTCGTCTTGTCGTTGTTGTATTCCTTTTCGTACTGTCTTAAAAGGTCTGTAACTGATAGTAATGCTCCGACTGATGAAGGAGGAAGACCGCAGTCAGACGAAACTGATCTGACAGATAGTGGAGAACAGTCAGCTGAGCAAAGCTCAGACTGGGGATAGGCGGTGATAGTCTATGAAAAAATTCATATACGCTTTCGCAGAGTCGGATAGAGATACTCTCCTATCTCAAGGATACACACTACTGAAAGCAGATAATATCAAAAAGATATACGTATTTAAAAATAAAGACAACCTATGTTTCTCTGCTACAGATGGAACATTTATATTGTCTGATACTTTAACATTTTAACCCGTATGAAATTTACTCATACGGGTTTTGTATTACGGAGGTTATAGATGAAAACAGAGATTTTAAATCTTACATATGCATCATCTTTAACCGATTTATGCGAGATTAACTCTTCTTTTGATTCCGGTATCTTACGTATTGCATACACAGGAGATAACAGAAATGGTAAGGAGAAAATCCAGGAATCTGAAACAGCTCTTGTAAAATTCCAGAACTCAATTCGTGAGACAAAGTGGGATAGATTCGATTATCTGCAGGAGCAAATCAGTAATATCACTGACGAGGCGGACTTCCTGATCGACCTAATGGAGAACTCTAACTTATTTACCGATAACGGACAGTTTACTGATACAGGAATGGCAACGTTAGGTCTTCACGGTCAGAACTACAATGTGTACATGGCTCAGGCTGATAAGTACGCAGAGGAATTGAAGAAGTTAAATGCTGAAATTGCAGAAGACCCGAACAACACGAAACTTCTGGAGCACCGTCAAGATTTACTTGAGGCTCAGCGTGATTCTATCCTTGCCGCAGAGGATGAGAAACAGGCTATTAAAGACCTTGTTGCTGATGGTATCGAGAAAGAGCTTGATGCATTACAGGATTTGATTGATAAATACACAGATGCTATGGATACAGCCAAAGATCTGTATGACTATCAGAAAAAGGTTGAGGAACAGACATCCGAAATCTCTAAGCTTCAGAAACAGTTAGCTGCTTATTCCGGCGACAACTCGGAGGAGACTAAAGCGACCATACAGAAAATTCAGGTTGACTTAGCCGATGCTATGGACGACCTTGAAGAGACGCAGTATGAACACTATATCAGTGAACAGAAAAAGCTTCTCGACAACCTGTATGATGAGTATGAAGCTATCCTAAATGAACGCCTGGATAACATCGATGCTTTAATGGCTGATATGATTAACACTATCAATCAGAATTCAGCCAATATCAGTACCACACTGCAAACGCAGAGCGATAAAGTTGGTTACGATTTAACCACTGCCATGAAGTCTATTTGGACAAATGAAGGTGGTGCAGGCTCCATTATTACAAAATATGGAGAATCTTTCTTAACACAGATGACATCAGTAAATGATGTTATCACAAAAATAGCATACAAAATTGGTGCTATGGTAAAAGAAAGTGATAAGAAAGCTGATTCAACTATATCTTCTGCTACTCCATCAACGAAGACGGATACGTCCGCAAAACCACCTACACAGGCAAATACTCCTGCTAAGCAGCCAGCCAAAGAACGCACTCTATCGACAGGATTACGCCGCATTGTGTTGTTGGACAGCTCTCTGCCGAATCTATCGGTGGATGCTTTACAAGTTCTTCAATACAGGCAAGCTGCAACTATGGTATTGGGAAAGACGGTCGTGTCGTACTTTGCGTAGATGAAGCCAATAGAAGTTGGTGTTCTTCTAGCAACGCAAATGACCAGAGAGCAATTACCATTGAGTGCGCAAGTGGTATGAACGAACCTTACGAAATGAATAATGCTGTTTATGAAAAACTGATTAAGCTTTGTGCTGATATCTGTAAGAGAAATGGCAAGAACAAACTCGTTTGGAAAGGAAGTAAAACAGCAGCTCTTGAGTATACACCTAAGAGCAATGAGATGGTATTAACTGCTCATAGATTCTTTGCGAATAAGAGCTGTCCTGGCGACTGGCTGTATTCAAGATACGGAGATTTGGCTAATAGAGTCAATGCATTGCTTGGAACAAATTCTTCCGCAGATACGAATACTGGTGGTAATACAACTCCGCCTAAGACAAATTCATCTTTCCCTGCGACTCCATTCACGGTAAATGTTATCGTATCTGATCTCCATATCAGAAAGACACCTAACGGAACTATCGTAGGTCAGACAGGAAAAGGCACATTCACTATCACATCCGTAAGTAACGGATGGGGCAAGCTGAAATCTGGTGCTGGATGGATTTATCTTGAGAACGCTTCATATTGTACGATTGGTTCTACTGCTTCTGGCTCCTCCTCAAAGCCAGCTGCAAGTAAATCAAATGTACCGTATCGGGTTCGTATTGATGCTACAGACCTTAGAATTCGTTCCGGTGCAGGTACGAACTATCCTAAGACTGGAGCCTATACAGGCAAAGGCGTATTCACAATTATTGAAGAAAAAGCAGGAACCGGTTCTACTAAGGGCTGGGGTAAATTGAAATCCGGAGCCGGATGGGTTTCTCTTGATTACTGCGTAAAACTGTAACCTATGTTTGGGCGGACAACCGCCCTTACATATTTCCGGCATGTAACTTTTGGAGGGAAATATGGAAAAATTACTTACAAACTATTCTCCCACAGATATTATCATGTACACAGTTATCCTGTGTCTTGCTGTTAAGGGGGTAGTGTCTTTTATCGACTGGGCTTGTGATCGTGTCCGCAAATACTATGATAAAGACCATGATGAACGAGAAGAGATTGACACGATTAAAGAGGATGTAGATGAGCTGAAAGAAGCTAAAGAAGATACGAATAATTCTGTAGACAAAATCAATGACAGTATTGCTATGCTGATTGAGTCTGACAAGGAAAGTATCAAGGCTTATGTAACAGAACGTCATCATTTCTTCGTATATGAGCAGGGGTGGATTGATGACTACTCTATGGAATGCTTAGAGCGTAGATTCTTAATATATCAGCATGAGCATGGCAACTCATTCGTAGAAGGTTTTATGGATGAAATACGTGCGTTGCCTAAACAGCCACCGGAACAGTATAAACACAAATTTGATGGTACTGCTACATACGTGAAAAATGCAAAAGCAAAGACAAAGCATTAAACAGGAGGTGCTTGAGAATGTATAGAATTATGATTGCTCAGGCTAAGCGAGATAATTACGAAACGCTATATAAGTATTTGACAACAAATATTGATGGCGAGGTAATTCCGCTTGAACTCGGTTCCAAAGAGGCTTTGGATAAAAGAGTTGAAAAGATGCTCAATGAAGAAGGGTATGCTAAGAGCGACTTCATTATCGTAAGAGTCGTTGACTATACGATTGATGCTACTGCATACACAAACACAGACGTCAACGCGGATACTTCTAATATCGATGTGACACTGTTGAGAGCAGAAAAATAATATGTAAGAAAATGTGAGTGTGTATATAAATATAGGCAGATTGGTAAATCAAAACCAGTCTGCCTTCTTTTTATTTAAAAGAAAGGCGGTCAATACGACCGCCAATAACGCATATGTGTAAATTGACGCTGTAACCTGTCATTTTGCGTAAACTTCGCTGAAGATACTTGGAAATTATCTTACGCAATTTCGTACTCAACTTTGACGCAAAACGATATGATATTACGCGATAAAGTATGATACTTTATGATAGTTACTCAATTACATATACTAGATACAAACCGCTTGCAAGTCGTTGAGATTCAAGTAATTATGCGGTTTATACGATTTACTTTGCTGAGGTACTTACATTCCCATCTGAGCTGCAACCTCAGCTGCAAAGTCCTCATTCTTTTTCTCAAGACCTTCTCCAGTCTCAAAACGAACGAATCTCTTAAGCTCTACAGATGTTCCAACTTCTTTAGATACCATCTCAAGATACTTAGCAACTGTCTCTTTATTCTCAGCTTTTACATACTCCTGCTCTAACAGGCAGATCTCTTTGAGCTCTTTTGCAAGACGTCCAGTAATCATCTTCTCGATGATGTTCTCTGGCTTGTTAGCGTTCTTAGGATCATTCTTAGCCTGAGCGATAAGAATCTCTTTCTCATGCTCTTTGTACTCTTCCGGTACGTCATCTGTTGATACATACTGTGGATTCAGAGCTGCTACCTGCATAGCAATATTCTTAAGAGCCTCTTTTACTCTCTCATCGTTGCTCTCTGTCTTAGCTTCAACTAATACACCGATTTTTCCAGCTGCGTGGATGTAAGATACAACGATTCCATCTTCAGAAACGATTTTCTCGAATCTTCTAATGTTCATGTTCTCACCAATCTTAGCGATCATAGCTGCAAGTTTCTCATCTACTGTGATAGATGTATCAAGTGCCCATTTTTCAGCCTTGAATGCATCAATATCAGCTGCATCTGTATCAGCTGCCTGCTCAGCAACTTCTTTAACAAATGTCTTGAATACATCATTCTTTGCTACGAAGTCTGTCTCAGCATTAACTTCTACGATTGCTGCAACCTTGTCACCATCTTTGATAGTTGTTGCTACAAGTCCCTCAGCGGCAATTCTTCCTGCTTTCTTCTCAGCAGTAGCAAGTCCCTTCTCGCGAAGGAATTCAATAGCTTTATCGAAATCACCATCTGTTGCAGAAAGTGCCTTTTTGCAGTCCATCATTCCTGCTCCGGTCATCTCTCTTAATTCTTTTACCATACTAGCTGTAACTGCCATCTTCTTATCCTCCAATAAATTGATAAATAAATCAATATGTTCTGGTTCTTACTCTTCTGTTACCTCAGCCTCTGCTGTAGCTTCTTCAGCTTCCTCAGCTACTGCCTCATATAAGTCAGCACCTGTCTCTCCCTGGTTAGCTTCGATAACAGCATCTGCCATCTTAGAAACGATCAGTTTAACTGCACGGATTGCATCGTCGTTTCCTGGGATTACATAATCAAGCTCTTCTGGATCACAGTTTGTATCAGCGATACCGATAAGTGGAATTCCAAGTGTGTGAGCCTCCTGAACACAGATTCTCTCTTTCTTAGGATCTACAACGAAGATTGCATCTGGAATCTTCTTCATCTCTTTGATTCCGCCAAGGTTCTTCTCAAGTTTCTCCCACTCTTTTTTAAGCTGGATAACTTCTTTCTTTGGCAGTACATCAAATGTTCCGTCCTCAGACATTCTCTCGATCTCTTTCAGACGTGCAATTCTGCTCTTGATTGTCTTGAAGTTAGTAAGCATTCCTCCAAGCCATCTCTCATTTACATAATACATTCCGCAGCGCTCTGCTTCTACTTTGATTGCATCCTGAGCCTGTTTCTTTGTTCCTACGAAAAGGATTGTTCCGCCCTGTGCTGCAATATCAGATACTGCATAGTAAGCCTCATCAACTTTTCCTACAGATTTCTGTAAGTCGATGATGTAGATACCATTTCTCTCTGTGTAGATGTAAGGAGCCATCTTAGGGTTCCATCTTCTTGTCTGATGTCCAAAGTGAACACCTGCTTCTAAAAGCTGCTTCATTGAAATAACGCTCATGTTTCTTTCCTCCAATTGGTTTTTTTACTTCCGCACCGGTATACGTCTTCGAAACCAGTCTGCTTTTTCCGACTGGCACCGTCTCAGACAGCCGTATGCGTGCTTTTTGCGACCTTAAAAGAATATCATAAAACCCCTGCTAATGCAAGGGTTTTTCAAAAACATCTTCTTAGATTTTTACATATTTTTACAATTTATGTTTCAGCAATAAAAATACCAGAAATCAATAAGACTTCTGGTATTTCAAATTCAATATCTACTTATTAAGGACGTACGATTCTCATATTAGAAGGGACTTTTGCTACTTTTACTACATCACCAGTATGTGGTGCATGTATCATCTGACCATTTCCGATATAAATTCCACAATGACCTGCTCTTACACAAACATCTCCCGGCTGTGGATTACTAACTGTCGGAAGTGCATTTAAGGATGCTGATGTACAGGATCTTGAATACTTTCCTGTCAGGCAAAAACCTACAAGCCCTGAACAGTCAAATGAATTCGGTCCTGTTGCTCCCCACACATACGGTTTTCCAAGTGCGGAATACGCGCGGGACACTGCGTCTCCTGATACATAACTTGGAGTACTGTTACTATTTCCCTTATTGGAACTATTTCCTTTGTTCGAACTGTTCCCTTTATTACTATTCGAGTTGCTGCCTGAGTTCGTGTTACTGGAAGAATTATTTCTATTGGCTGCTGCCTGCTGTCTTTCCGCTTCCCTGCGCGCTGCCTCTTCCTGCTGTCTCTTTAACTCTTCTTCCGCAGCTTTTCTCTCTGCTTCTTCAATCTGCTGATCAAGATCAGATACTTCCGCCTGCTTAGAAGCAATTAAATTATCAAGATTAGCTTCCTGAGCTTCATATTCTGTCTGCATGCTCTCAAGCTGTGCCTGTTCTGTCTCCAACTGGTCTTTCAGATCAGAAATCTTCTGCTTTGTTTCTACATACTCCTGTAATTTCTGTCTGTCATAATTATGTACATTATTGACATACTCTGCTTTATTGACCATGTCTGAGAAATTTTCCGAACTGACCAGACTTTCAATTGCTGTCTGATTTCCCGACTCGTACATATACTTGATACGTACTTTCATGTCTTCGTACTGTTTCTTTTCTTCTGCCTCAGCATCTTCCAGATCTGACTGTGCCTGAATGATCTGTTCACCCTTATCACTCAACTCTGACTCTAATTCAGTAATCTTACTTACAACAGAATTAAGCTTTGTCTGAAGTGAACTAACCTCATTTTGTGCAGATTCTTTGCTTTTCTTTAAATCATCGACAGATGGATCTGCAAAAACCGGTGTCACAAGTACAGAACTGGCAACTGCCATCGCCAGAATTCTTCTACCTATTTTGTTCATATTCATCTTCCCTCTTTAAATTAATTATTTTTCTTTCGAAAACGCCCCATCGTTATTATACACTCATTTCCTTTGTTTCGCAACCCTAACAAAAAAGGAAATACCAGTCCTCTACGGTATAAAGAACTGGTATCATATCTTTTTATTCAATTATGGACGAACATACCACATATTAGATGGAACGGATGATATTTTAACAACATCTCCTGTATGCGGTGCGTGTATCATCTGGCCTCCCCCTATGTATACACCTACGTGTCCAACTCTTACGCAAATATCTCCCGGCTGTGGATTGCTCACTTTCGCCATTCCGACAAAATCGCTAGAACTATAAGTATGTGAATATCTTCCTGTCAGGCAAAAACTTACAAGTCCGGAACAATCAAATGAATTCGGTCCTGCTGCTCCCCATACATACGGCTTTCCTAAAGCTGAATATGCACGGGATACTGTGCTTCCAGAAACATAGCTGCCGGAACTACTTGATGAATTATTTGATGAGCTACCGTTTCCTTTATTACTAGAGCTGCCGGAGGAACTACTGTTTCCTTTATTACTAGAGCTACCGGAGGAACTACTGTTTCCTTTGTTACTAGAGCTGTTTGATGAGCTACTGTTTCCTTTATTACTAGAATTGCCGGAGTTATTTGAATTTGTTGTATTATTCTGACTTGCCTGAAGCTGTTTCTTTCTCTCTTCTTCTGCCTTTTTCTGACGTTCTTCCTCTTCTTTTGCAGCCTTAATCGCTGCTTCCTGAATCTGTGAATCCAAATCTGCAACCTCTGCCTGTTTAGAATCAATCAGAGTTGTCAGATTAGACTCCTGCGTCTCATACTCTGTCTGCATACTTTCAAGCTGTGCCTGCTCTGTCTCCAGCTGGTCTTTCAAATCAGCAATCTTCTGTTTTGTTGCAACATACTCTTCTAATTTCTCACGGTCATATCCATGTACACTCTGTACATATTCTGCTTTACTTAAGAGATCCGAAAAATCTTCTGAACTAACTAAAGATTCCAACGCAGTAACATCTCCGGCTTCATACATATATTTAATACGAAGCTTCATAGCTGCATACTGAGTCTTTTCATCCTCCTGTGCCTGCTCCAGATCTGCCTGTGCCTGAATAATCTCTTCACCTTTGCTTGTCAGATCAGATTCCAGTTGAGTAATCTTATTTACAATACTCTGAAGTTCTGACTGAAGCGAATTCACCTCACTCTGAGCTGAAGCTTTACTCTTTTTAAGACTATCTACGGATGGTTCTGCAAAAACCGGTGTGACGATCAAACTACTTGTAATCATCGCTGCCAGTATTCTTCTTCCAAATCTATTCATATTAATATTCCTCACCTAATTCAAAAATCCCCTCAACTCTCTTGCAGTGAAATGCGTATCATGTAATACATGACATATTCTCCTGCACATTTCCGCAATTTTGCCGGAGGCTATATCAGATAAAAATTGAATCTTACCACCGATATAATTTTGATACTTGCTATCTATATGGTGGGGGCATCTCACATCTGATATATATATTCACATAGTTTTCCTACTACATCTAGGTGCTATTATACATGAGTCAGTACATATTTGCAACATTTTTTAACACTTTTGTAACATTTAAGCTACTGTACATTCAGATTTGTATATCCCATCAGACTGGTATCTATTTCTTTTGCGGCTTCCCGGCCTTCACGAATTGCCCACACAACCAAGGACTGTCCTCTATGCATATCCCCTGCTGTAAATATGCGATCTACATTCGTATGGTACTCTCCTGCCGGTGTCGCTACATTCGTACGTGCGTTCACTTCCACACCAAAGGCTTTTGTAACATATTCCTCACTTCCAAGGAAACCAGCTGCAATAAGAACCAGATCCGCCGGAACTGTATATTCTGTTCCAGGTATTTCTGTCATCATCATACGCCCTGTCTTTTCATCCTTCTTTGGCTCAAGTTTTACAAGTGTGACCTTACAAAGATTACCATTTTTATCCTTGATAAATTCTTTAACCGTTGTCTGGTATACACGTGGATCATGTCCGAATACCGCTGCTGCCTCTTCCTGACCGTAATCTGTCTTGCAGACTTTTGGCCATTCCGGCCATGGATTGTTATCTGCGCGAGTATCAGGTGCTTTCGGCATCATTTCCACTTGAAGTACCGATTTTGCACCATGTCTCATAGAAGTTCCGATACAATCATTTCCCGTATCTCCTCCTCCAATGACAATGACATGTTTTCCTTTTGCGGAAATATAGGTTCCATCTACTAGTTTCATATCATTTGCCCACAATGCCTTTGTAGTAGATTTCAGAAAATCCACTGCGAAATAAATTCCTTTTGCATCTCGTCCAGGCGCTTTGATATCTCTTGGATGAGATGCACCACAGCAAAGGACAATACGATCGAACTCTTTTAATAAAGAAGAAGCCTTTTTATCTTTTCCTATATTACAATTTGTTACAAATGTAATTCCTTCTTCTTCCATAATACTAACCTTACGGTCAATGTACTGCTTCTCCAATTTCATATTTGGAATTCCGTAACGCAGTAATCCTCCCACTTTATCTTCCCGCTCAAACACAGTAATACTATGTCCTCTGCGATTCAACAAATCTGCCACCGCAAGCCCAGATGGTCCAGAACCTATCACTGCCACTTTTTTACCTGTTCTGACTTTTACTGGCTTCGCAGACGCATACCCTTTTTCATAAGCATTTTCAATAATACTATACTCATTTGCCTTGCTGGAAACTGCTTCTCCATGTAATCCGCATGTACATGCGGCCTCGCAAAGCGCCGGGCATACACGAGAAGTAAATTCCGGAAAGTTATTTGTCTTTTTCAATCTATAATATGCTTCTTCCCAATTGCCGTGATAGATCAGATCATTCCATTCTGGTACAAGGTTATGGAGAGGGCAGCCACTTGCCATCCCCATAATCATTTGTCCGGCCTGACAGAACGGCACACCACACGCCATACATCTGGCTCCTTGGCGTTCCTGTTCTTCTTTTGACAGCGGTGTGTGAAATTCGCGGAAATGTTTTATTCGCTCCTTCGGTGATTCTGCCGGCTTATTCTGTCTCTCATATTCCATAAATCCTGTTGGTTTTCCCACGTTGTCCGCCCCCTATCTTCTTCCTTCTTTGATTGCGTAAAATGCTTCTATTCTGGCCTGCTCACTACTCATGCCCTGTTCTTCCATCTGCACGATGGTAGATAACATTTTTTCATAATCAATTGGAATTATTTTCTTAAATTTCGGCAGATAATCTGTGAAATGATCAAGAATTTCTTTGCCGCTCTCCGAATTTGTGTATGCCACATGTTCTTCAATCATTTCCTTTAATTCATTAATTTCGAACTTGGAAGTTACCTTTTCCATATTCACCATCTGCTTATTTACATTTTTATAGAAATCATTGTCCATATCCAGCACATATGCAACTCCACCGCTCATTCCGGCTGCGAAGTTCTTTCCAGTCTTACCAAGAACAACAACACATCCGCCTGTCATGTATTCACAACCGTGATCTCCTACTCCTTCTACGACTGCCTTTGCACCAGAGTTTCGAACTGCAAAACGTTCACCTGCCACGCCGTTGATAAATGCTTTTCCACTTGTTGCACCGTAAAGCGCCACATTTCCTATAATAATATTCTCTTCATGTTTAAATTTCACACCATTCGGCGGATATACAATCAGTTTTCCACCAGACAATCCTTTTCCGAAATAATCATTACCATCTCCGACAAGTTCAAGTGTCAGACCTTTCGGGATAAATGCTCCAAATGACTGTCCGCCTGCTCCGGTACATTTGATGACATAACTGTCTTCTTCCACACCTTCCGGATACCTTCTTGTGATTTCAGAACCAAAAATAGTTCCAAAAGTCCGGTCTGTATTAGTTACATCTACTTCCATACTTCTCTTTTGATGCTTTTCCAGTGCCGGAAGAAGTTCTTTTATAAGTACTCGCTCATCCAGTGTCTTCTCCAGTTCAAAATCAAAAATTTTCTTTGGATTATACGTAACCGGTGTTTTTGTTCCTTCGTATGAATTGTTTAAAATCTGACTCAGATCTAATGTTGCTGCTCTTTCTGATGTCGGCTCTTCCTTCACTTTCAGAAGATCTGTTCTTCCGACCAGTTCATCAATTGTACGAACACCTAACTTCGCCATATATTCACGCAGATTCTGCGCAATGAATCTCATGAAGTTAATGACATATTCCGGCTTTCCACGGAAATTCTTACGAAGCTCCGGATTCTGTGTCGCAACTCCGACCGGACATGTATCCAGATTGCATACCCGCATCATTACACATCCCATCGTTACAAGCGGCGCAGTTGCAAATCCAAATTCTTCTGCACCAAGGATTGCAGCAATTGCTACATCACGACCACTCATCAACTTTCCGTCTGTCTCAATGCGAACGCGCTCACGAAGTCCATTTTTAATCAATGTCTGATGTGTCTCTGCAAGTCCCAGCTCCCAAGGAAGTCCTGCATTGTGGATGGAACTCTTTGCCGCTGCTCCGGTACCACCATCGTACCCGGAAATCAATATCAGTCCTGCTCCTGCCTTTGCAACTCCTGCTGCAACGGTTCCAACTCCCGCCTCAGACACTAATTTTACTGAAATTCTTGCATCTTTATTTGCATTTTTACAGTCATAAATCAACTGAGCAAGATCCTCAATAGAATAAATATCATGATGTGGCGGTGGTGAAATCAGACTGACACCAGGTGTAGAATGTCTTGTCTTTGCAATCCAAGGATAAACCTTTCCACCCGGAAGATGACCTCCTTCTCCTGGTTTTGCTCCCTGTGCCATTTTGATCTGAATCTCTTTTGCACTGACCAGATACCTGCTTGTAACACCAAATCGTCCTGAAGCGACCTGTTTGATTGCAGAACATTTTTCTGTATCCAGACGTTCAATCTCCTCGCCGCCTTCACCACTGTTAGATTTACCATGCAACCGATTCATAGCGATTGCCAATGTCTCGTGCGCTTCTTTTGAAATAGATCCATAAGACATCGCTCCTGTCTTAAATCTCTGGACAATCTCATCTACACTTTCTACTTCATCTATTGAAATGCCTTTCTTTGGATAATTAAAATCAAGCTGACCTCTCAAATTAATATGAGCTCCTTCTTCATTTACCATATCCGTGTATTGTTTGAACATCTCATAATTACCAAGTCTTGTAGATTGCTGAAGCATATGAATGGTACGTGGATTGTACAAATGTTCCTCCCCACAGCTTCTTGATTTGTGCTGTCCGAGGCTGTCCAGTGTCAAATCTACTTCCAGACCCAATGGATCAAATGCCTGTGAATGTCTTGCAAGGTAATCCTGTGCAATCTCCTCGATTCCGATACCTCCGACACGGCTGACTGTATCTGTAAAATATTTACGGATAAATTCTTCCTTCAGTCCGATTGCCTCAAATATTTTCGCTCCCTGATAAGACTGTATTGTAGAAATACCCATTTTGGAGGCAATCTTTACAATGCCACTTAAAATTCCATTGTTATAATCATCTACTGCTGCATAATAATCTTTTTGCAACATACCGGTTTCGATCAACTGACGAATCGTCTCATGTGCGAGATACGGATTAACTGCACACGCTCCATAGCCTAATAACGTCGCAAAATGATGAACTTCTCTTGGCTCTCCGGTTTCTAAAATAATAGCAACCGATGTTCTTTTCTTCGTTCGTACCAAATGTTGCTGTAATCCAGAAAGAGCTAACAAAGAAGGCATTGCCACATGATATTCATCAACTCCGCGATCAGATAAAATCAAGATATTTGCCCCATCACGAATTGCACGATCCACTTCTATAAACAGATAGTCCATTGCTTTTTCCAGACTTGAATTCTTATAATATATTGTTGGAATTTCCGCAATTTTAAATCCGTCCTGCTTCATATTTTTTATCTTCAAAAGATCTACATTTGTAAGAATCGGATTATTGACCTTCAGCATCTTACAATTCTGCGCTTTCTCTTCAAGAAGATTTCCATCCGCTCCAATGTATACGGTAGTAGATGTAACAACCTGCTCACGTATTGCATCGATTGGCGGGTTCGTAACCTGTGCAAATAACTGTTTAAAGTAATTAAACAGATTCTGATGCTTATCTGAAAGTACAGCCAATGGTGTATCAATACCCATAGCAGCCGTTCCTTCTCCTCCATTCAGCGCCATATTTCTTACAGAAGTCTCCACTTCCTCATAAGAATATCCAAATGCTTTCTGAAGTCTCTTCAACTCTTCTTTCGTATAAGACGGTACGAGTTTATTAGGAATCTTTAAATTCTTAAGCTCGATCAAATTACTGTCAAGCCATTCACCGTAAGGCTGTCTTCCGGCATACATCTCTTTCAGCTCTTCATCACCAATTACACGGCCCTGAACTGTATCGACCAGAAGCATTTTACCTGGACGAAGTCTTTCTTTCACAACAATCTTCTGTGGATCAATATCCAGTACTCCGACTTCAGATGACAAAATCAACTGATCATCATCCGTAATATAATATCTGGATGGTCGAAGTCCATTTCTATCCAAAACAGCTCCCATGCAGTCTCCATCACTGAACAGAATCGATGCCGGTCCATCCCAAGGCTCCATCATCGTTGCATAATACTGATAAAAATCCTTTTTTTCCTGAGACATGCTTTTGTTATTTGCCCATGGCTCTGGAATTGAAATCATGACCGCCAGCGGAAGTTCCATACCACTCATAACCATAAATTCAATCGCATTATCAAGCATTGCAGAATCAGAACCTGTCGCATTGATTGCCGGAAGTACTTTATGAAGTTCTCCTTTCAAATGTTCAGATTCCATATTTTCTTCTCTTGCCTGCATCTTGTCACGGTTACCACGAATCGTATTGATCTCACCGTTATGTACAATAAAGCGGTTCGGATGCGCTCTCTCCCAGCTTGGATTCGTATTCGTACTGAATCTGGAATGTACCAGTGCAATCGCTGATTCATAATCTTTATCCTGAAGATCTGCAAAAAACAATCGAAGCTGATCTACCAGGAACATTCCCTTATAAGCAATCGTTCTACTGGAAAGTGATGCCACATAAGTATCGTCGCTGCTCTGTTCAAAGACACGGCGCACAACATACAGACGCCTGTCAAAATCAATACCTTTTGCGACCTTATCCGGACGCTTGATAAATCCTTGCATAATACAAGGCATGCACTCTACTGCACGGCTTCCAAGTACATTCGGATGTACCGGAACTTCTCTCCATCCAAGAAATTCCATACCTTCTTTTTGCACAATGACTTCGAAGATATTTTTTGCCTGATTTCTCTTCAATTCATCCTGAGGGAAGAAGAACATGCCCACTCCATAATCTCTCTCAGAACCTAAAAAGATGCCGAAAGGTTTGCAGACTTTGGAGAAAAACTTGTGAGAAATCTGTAACAGAATTCCTACTCCATCACCTGTCTTACCTTCGGCATCTTTGCCCGCTCTATGTTCTAAATGTTCTACAATCTTTAATGCATTCGCCAC
>CAKRCL010000043.1 GCA_934307335.1 uncultured Dorea sp.
AAAATATTCTTGACAAAGCATTTTTTCTTGTGTATACTTTGAAAGTCAAAATAATTGAGACTCAAATAAATTGAAACTCAAAGAAAAAGTTTCAGAAAGGAAAGTTATGAGTGCAAGATTTTGTGGGACAGGTTCTTGTGTACCAGCGCATGTAATGGATAATGATGATGTGGCAGAACTTGTAGAGACCAGTGATTCATGGATCAGAGAACGAACCGGAATTGCAAGGCGACATATTGCAGTGAAAGAGACAACGGTATCTATGGCCAGTGAAGCTGCAAAAAGAGCACTTGAGGATGCCGGAGTATCGCCGAAAGATCTGGATATGATTCTGATGTCCACGATTTCTTCAGATGTTATTATTCCTTGTGGTGCTTGTGAGGTGCAAAGAGCCCTGGGAGCAGACCGGGCTGTCTGTTTTGATTTAAATGGAGCATGCACCGGGTTTGTGCTGGCTTATAACACGGCAATGGCGTATGTGGAGAGTGGGATTTATCAGACGATTCTGATTGTAGGAAGTGAATCCTTGTCCAGATTAACAAACTGGAAAGACCGAGGAACGTGTATTCTCTTTGGAGATGGTGCAGGAGCAGCTGTGATAAAACGAGTCGAGGGACATACTTATCTTCCGGTGGCATATTCCGATGGAAATCGTGGAGATGCACTTTTGTGTCACAGTAAGCATGAAGAAAATGGGCTGCAGATTCAGAACACAGAAGAAAATGGAGAAACACATTTGACACGAGAAGATTATCTTATGAAGATGGATGGTCAGGGAGTGTTTCGATTTGCAATTAAACAGGTACCGGAAGTCATCCGGGAAGTTTTGGAAAAAAATGAAGTAAAATCAGAAGAAATTGACTGGTATATTTTACATCAGGCAAATCAGAGAATTTTAGAAGCTGTAGCAAAACGAATGGGCGAACCAGTGTCAAAGTTCCCTATGAACATGGAAGAGTATGGAAATACATCTTCTGCAAGTATTCCGATTCTTTTAGACGAGATGAAAAGAGATGGAAGATTAAAACGAGGCCAAAAAATCGTGCTGGCAGGTTTCGGTGCAGGACTGACCTGGGGCGCGACAATTGTAGAGTGGTAATTAGAGAAAGATTAATAGAAAAAAAGGAGAAAAATTATGTTAGAGCAGATTAGAGAGATTATTGCGGAGAATTTAGCAATTGATGTGGAGAAGGTTACAGAAAGCGCAGATTTCAAAGAGGACTTAGACGCAGATTCTTTAGACCTTTTCGAGATGGTAACAGCATTAGAAGACGAGTATGATATCGAAATTCCAGAAGAAGACCTTCCAACACTCAAAACAGTCGGCGACGTAGTGAAGTACGTAGAGGCACATAAAGAATAAGTATATCAGCTGAGAGGTGACTCCCACCTCTATAGGTGGTGAGAAACAAGCTGGTATCAGTGGTGGGAGTCAATCCCCCAGCTGATATAGCCTCCGGCAGGATTGCAGAGGTGCGCAGTAGAAGTATGTCATGCAATTGCATGACGCGCACCTCGCAGCAAGAATGCCGAGGCATTCTTGAAGTTTCAGTCATTTTAACAGCTCTTTTAGAAGTGTGAATGCAAGAAAGGAAACAAATTATGCAGACAGAAATAACAAAACTTCTCGGAATTGAATATCCGATCATCCAGGGCGGTATGGCCTGGGTGGCTGAGCACCATCTGGCAGCAGCAGTGTCTGAGGCAGGTGGTCTTGGTCTGATTGGTGCAGCAAGTGCGCCCGCAGAGTGGGTAAGAGAGCAGATCCGCGCAGCGAAAGAGCTGACGGATAAGCCATTTGGCGTGAATATCATGCTGATGAGTCCATACGCGGCAGATGTTGCAAAGGTTGTTGTAGAAGAAGGCGTTCAGGTTGTAACGACTGGAGCAGGAAGTCCGGGAAAATATATGGATATGTGGAAAGAGGCTGGAATTAAAGTGATTCCAGTGATAGCTTCTGTAGCTCTTGCAAAGCGTATGGAACGTGCAGGCGCGGATGCGGTCGTAGCTGAAGGCTGTGAATCAGGAGGGCATGTCGGCGAAAGTACCACGATGGCACTGGTGCCGCAGGTTGTCGATGCAGTTGATATTCCGGTTATTGCAGCCGGTGGAATCGGAGATGGAAGAGGAATTGCAGCGGCATTTATGCTTGGAGCCAGAGCAGTACAGATGGGAACGGCCTTTGTAGTAACAGAAGAAGCACAGGTGCATCAGAATTATAAGGATAAGATTTTAAATGCCAGCGATATTGATACGAGAGTGACAGGAAGATCAACCGGACACCCAGTGCGTGCACTTCGAAATGAGATGACGAAAAAGTACTTGAAACTGGAACAGGAAGGAGCCCCATTTGAAGAGTTGGAGCTCATGACACTTGGAGGCTTACGAAAGGCTGTTGTAGATGGTGACGTAAAGACTGGAAGCGTGATGTCTGGTCAGATCGCCGGACTTGTAAATGAACAGATGAGTTGTCAGGCTCTAATCCAGAAACTGGTCCGTGAGACAGATGCGTTAATAGGAACATTAAATTTATATTAGGTGTGAGATGATGCGCATCTCGCAGCAAGAATGCCTCGGCATTCTTGAAGAGTAGACTATATTTATTGAGGATATAGGAGGTCGTAATTTTATGAGTAAGATTGCATTTATCTATCCTGGGCAGGGAGCACAAAAAGCAGGTATGGGAGCTGATTTTTATGCGAACAGTGAGAATGCGAAAAAACTTTTCGACGAGGCATCAAAGCTTCTCGGACTGGATATGAAGGCACTTTGTTTTGAAGAAAACAATCTTTTAGATCAGACAGAATATACACAGGCAGCTATGGTAACGACTTGCCTTGCTATGACAGAGATAGTTAAGGAGCGGGGATTAAGACCAGATGTGACGGCTGGATTGAGTCTTGGTGAGTATGCGGCCATTTCCGCAGCCGGCGGTATGAAACCCTTAGATGCAATTCGTCTGGTGAGAAAGAGAGGAATACTGATGCAGCATACTGTCCCGGCAGGAGAAGGTGCAATGTGTGCGATTCTTGGACTGGATAAGGAATGTATCGAATCAGTGACGGAAAAAATCGAAGGCGTATCTGTGGCGAATTATAACTGTCCTGGGCAGATTGTAATTACAGGAAGAACAGCAGCTGTTGAGATTGCGGCACAGCAGTTAAAAGAGGCCGGAGCAAAGCGTACGGTCATGTTAAATGTAAGCGGACCGTTTCATTCAGAGCTTTTACTTCCGGCGGCGAAGGAACTGGAAGAAGAACTGAATAAGACAGAGTTTCATAAGCTTGAAATTCCATATGTGACAAATGTGACAGCAAAAAAAGTGTTGGACATTCAAGAGACACCGGAACTTTTGGTGACACAGCTTACATCCCCTGTTCGTTGGCAGCAGAGTATGGAGCAGATGATTGCAGACGGAGTTGACACATTTGTAGAGATAGGACCAGGCAAGACACTTGCCGGGTTTATGAAAAAAATTGATCGAAGTGTCAAGGTCTGCAATATCGCTACATGGGAAGACCTTGAGAAAGAGGAAATGATATGGAGAAAAAAATAGCAGTCGTGACAGGAGCATCCCGCGGAATCGGTGCAGCAATCGCAAAAGAACTGGCGGATGCCGGAATGCATGTCGTGATCAATTATTGTGGAAGTGAAGACAAAGCGCAGCATCTGCAGGCAGAAATTGAAGCGGCAGGTGGAAGTGCTTCTATATATAAATGTGATGTTTCAGACAGTATGTCATGTAAGGAATTTATAGGAAATGTTATTACAGAATATGGACATCTGGATGTGTTGGTGAACAATGCCGGTATTACAAGAGATGGACTTTTGATGCGCATGTCCGAAGAGGACTTTGATATAGTGCTGGATACGAATTTAAAAGGTGCATTTCATACAATTCAGGCGGCTTCAAGACCGATGTTAAAACAGAGGAGTGGACGTATTATTAACATTTCCTCAGTCGTAGGAGTAGCTGGAAATGCAGGACAGGCCAACTATGCAGCATCCAAGGCAGGTGTGATTGGGCTTACCAAGTCTGTCGCAAAGGAGCTTGGATCAAGAGGAATTACGGTAAATGCTGTTGCACCGGGATTTATTGATACAGATATGACACAGAGCCTGCCGGAGAAAGTAGTAGAAGCAACATTGGGACAGATCCCGCTTGGAAAATTCGGTGAGCCAACGCAAGTGGCAAAAGCAGTTGCATTTTTGGCATCAGAAGATGCTTCCTATATTACCGGTCAGGTATTGCATGTAGATGGTGGCATGGTGATGTAGACGCTAGGAGGACAAAAAGATGGCGAAAAATGAAATTACAAAAAGAAGAGTAGTTGTGACAGGTCTTGGAGCAATTACTCCGATTGGAAATAATGTTGTAGATTTTTGGGCCGGAGTCTGCGAAGGAAAAGTAGGAATCGGCGAAATTACGAAATTTGATACAACAGATTATAAAGTTAAACTTGCGGCAGAAGTCAAAGACTTTCAGGCGGGGGACTATATGGATAAAAAGGCTGCCAGACGTATGGAAGCGTTTTCGCAGTATGCAGTTGCAGCAGCAAGGGAAGCTTATGAAGATTCAGGACTGGACATTGAGAAAGAAGATCCATTTCGCGCAGGTGTAATCATCGGTTCAGGTATCGGAAGTCTTCAAGTGGCTGAACAGAGTTATGAAAAGATTCTGACAAAGGGACCGTCAAGAGTCAATCCGCTTATGGTTCCGCTTATGATTTCTAATATGGCAGCGGGAAATGTGTCCATTCAATTTGGATTTCGTGGAAAATGTAGTAATGTCGTGACAGCCTGTGCAACTGGAACAAACTGTATCGGTGACGCCTTTCGTGCAATTCAGTATGGTGATGCGGATATGATGCTTGCCGGAGGGACCGAAGGATGTGTGTGTCCACTTGGTGTAGCAGGTTTTTCAGCTTTGACAGCACTTTCTACTTCTACAGATCCGTTACGTGCATCTATTCCATTTGATAAGGACAGAGATGGCTTTGTGCTTGGAGAAGGAGCCGGCGTTGTTATGCTGGAGGAGTTAGAACATGCAAAAGCGCGTGGAGCAAAGATTTATGCAGAAGTGACAGGATATGGTGCAACGGGTGATGCCTATCATATTACATCTCCGGCGGAAGATGGAAGTGGCGCTGCGAAGGCAATGGAGATTGCGATGGAAGAAGCAGGTATTGAACCTGAACAGGTGGATTATATCAATGCACATGGAACGAGTACACATCATAATGATCTTTTTGAGACTTATGCAATTAAAAAAGCATTTGGTGAGGCAGCAAAGAATGTGGTCATTAATTCCACAAAATCCATGATCGGACACTTGCTTGGAGCAGCTGGTGCTGTGGAATTTATCACTTGTATCAAGAGTATGGAAGAAGGGTTCATTCACCAGACTGTCGGAACAGTGGAGACGGATGAAGAGTGTGACCTGAATTATGCGGTTGGAAGCCCGGTCCGCAGAGAGATAAAGGCTGCAATGAGCAATTCTCTCGGATTTGGCGGACATAATGCAACACTTCTGATTCAAAAATATGAAGAATAAGGGGAATCTATCATGGACGTAGAGCAGTTGATAAAGCTGATTGATAAAGTATCTGGCTCAGAACTGACCGGATTTAAATATGAAGAAAATGGTGTAAAATTACAGCTAAATAAAAAAGAAAATCAAGTGGTCAAAGTGACGTCCTTGTCATCAGCTTCTATGGAGGAAGTTGCAGGGGGCGCCGGTATAGTGGCAGAGACAAATGTTACAGGAGCACAGAAGGAGGAGAAGATATCGGAAGCATCTCCTTTAGGAAATGTCGTGAAAGCACCGCTTGTAGGTACATTTTATGCGGCACCTGCAGAAGACGCACCGCCATTCATTCAAGTTGGAGATTCTGTAAAAAAAGGGCAGTCAGTTGCGATTATTGAGGCAATGAAGCTGATGAATGAAATTGAGAGTGACTTTGACGGGACAGTTGCCGAGATCCTTGTTGAGAATGGACAGCCGGTAGAATATGGTCAGCCATTATTCCGTATTGCGTAAGGAGAGTGCTATGAGACATTTAGATATTAAACAAATTCAGGAAATCATACCTCACAGACATCCGTTTTTGCTATTAGATTATGTAGAAGATTATGAGCCGGGTGAGTATGCCGTGGCATATAAATGTGTGACCTACAGGGAAGAGTTTTTTGCGGGACATTTTCCACAGGAGCCTGTTATGCCGGGAGTTCTGATCGTAGAGGCACTGGCTCAGGCTGGTGCGGTGGCAATCTTAAGCCTTCCTGAGAATGAAGGAAAGGTCGCATATTTTGGTGGCATTGATAAATGTAAATTCAAAGGAAAGGTTGTGCCAGGGGATAAAGTTCGTCTGGAGACAAAAATTATTCGGAAAAAAGGTCCGATCGGTGTCGGTGAGGCAGTTGCGACCGTAGATGGAAAGAAAGTAGTCAGTGCAGTCCTGACATTTGCAGTAGGGTAGGTGAAGAGTGTGATTAAGAAACTTCTGATTGCAAATCGTGGCGAGATTGCGGTTCGTATTATTCGGGCATGCCGGGAAATGGGAATTGAGACAGTTGCAGTATATTCTGAGGCAGATGCAGAGTCACTTCATACAAAGCTTGCCGATGAGGCAGTCTGTATCGGACCGGCTCCGTCATCTCAGAGCTATCTCAGTATGGAAAATATCATCAGTGCGACAGTGATAAGTGGTGCAGATGCAATCCATCCTGGTTTTGGTTTCTTGTCGGAGAATAGTAAATTTGCAGAATTATGTGAGCAGTGTGGTATTACTTTTGTCGGACCACCGTCTAATGTAATTGCAAAGCTTGGGAACAAGCAAGAAGCGAGAAATACAATGGAAGCGGCAGGAGTTCCGGTTATTCCGGGCAGTAAAGAGCCGGTCTATGATGTGCAGACCGGGCTTCGTCTTTCCGATGAGATTGGTTATCCGGTTATCATCAAAGCAGCACTTGGAGGCGGCGGGAAAGGAATGCGTGTGGCATATTCCAAAGAGGAATTTACCCAGAGTTTTCAGACCGCACAGAAAGAAAGTAAGATGGCATTTGGTGATGAGACCATGTATATCGAACATTTTATGGAGAATCCGAGGCATATTGAATTTCAGATTCTTGCAGATGCATATGGAAATGTAGTGCATCTGGGCGAGCGTGACTGTTCTATTCAGCGTAATCACCAGAAAATGATCGAGGAAGCTCCATCTGCGGCTCTATCCCCAGAGCTTCGAAAAAAGATGGGAGAGGCAGCAGTAAAAGCGGCAAAGGCAGCTGGATATGTCAACGCCGGAACAATAGAATTCCTTCTGGAAAAAAATAATTCATTTTACTTTATGGAGATGAATACAAGAATTCAGGTAGAACATCCAGTGACAGAGTGGGTGACAGGAATTGATCTGATCAAAGAACAGATACGTATCGCATCAGGGAAGAGACTTCCTTTTACGCAAAAAGATATTCAGATATCAGGACATGCAATTGAGTGTAGAATTAATGCTGAAAATCCAGAAAAAGGTTTTCGCCCGTCTCCGGGAATTATTACAGATCTTCATCTGCCTGGTGGAAAGGGAATCCGCGTTGATTCAGCAATTTACAGTGGATGCAGCATTTCCCCTTACTATGATTCTATGGTGGCAAAACTTATTGTGTGGGCAAGGAATCGAAAAGAGGCAATCCAGAAAATGCAAAGTGCACTTGGGGAAGTGATTATTGAAGGAATCGACACAAATGTAGATTATCTCTATGAATTATTGAATCACCCTGTTTATAGATCGGGAGATTTTAATATAAATTTCATTGAAAATCTACAAAAGGAGTAGACGTATGAAATTAGATAATATGTTTAAAAAGACAAGACGTCCTTCCGGAAAAAAAGGGCATATCGGGGGGAAGACCCGAAGCCCGGAAGTTCCGGAGGGACTTCTGTGTAAATGTAATAAATGTCAGAAAGCCATTATCACGGAAGAAATCATTGCAGGAGGGTATATCTGTCCGAAATGTCATGGCTATTTTCGCATGCCGGCACCCGAGAGAATCTGTTCTATTGTAGATGGAGATTCTTTTGAAGCCTGGGATGAAGGACTTGAAAGTGAAAATCCACTTGGATACAAAGGGTATCCGGAGAAAGTCGAGATGTTGAAAGAAACGACAGGATTAGATGAAGCCGTAGTAACCGGAAAAGCAGTAATTGAAGGAATGCCTGTAGCGATTGGAGTATGTGACGGAAGATTCCTTATGGCAAGTATGGGAGAAGTTGTCGGCGAGAAGATTACAAGAATGGTAGAGCGTGCAACGAAAGAAAAGCTTCCGGTCATTATCTTTACATGTTCGGGTGGAGCGAGAATGCAGGAAGGAATTGTATCCTTAATGCAGATGACAAAGACCTCTGCGGCGCTTAAACGACATAGTGATGCAGGACTGCTCTATATTACAGTGCTGACAGATCCGACAACCGGAGGAGTGACTGCAAGTTTTGCTATGTTAGGGGATATCATATTGGCAGAACCGGGAGCGCTGGTCGGTTTTGCAGGACCTCGTGTTATTGAGCAGACAATTGGTCAGAAGCTTCCAAAAGGATTTCAGAGATCGGAATTTTTGAAAGAGCATGGTTTTGTCGATGCAATCGTAGAGCGTGGTAAAATGCGTGAGATGCTTGGAAAAATATTGAAAATGCATCAGACAGAAGCTGAGATGGAAGAAATTCATTTGTCAGATGAAAGAGAGGCAGATGAAACAATTCAAAAGAGTCAGGAAGATGAACCAGAAGCATGGGAACGAGTGCAGATTTCCAGGCGAAAAGATCGTCCGGTCGCAGAAGATTATATAGAAGCATTATTCCCTGATTTTGTAGAAATGCATGGAGACCGCTATTTTGCAGATGATGAGGCAGTTATTGGAGGACTGGCAACATTTCACGGGAAGTCAGTGACAGTTATTGCTCAGGCAAAAGGACGAAATACAAAAGAAAACATCAGACGCAATTTTGGCATGCCGTCACCAGAGGGCTATCGAAAGGCATTAAGACTCATGAAGCAGGCAGAAAAATTTCACCGTCCGGTCATTTGCCTTGTAGATACTCCTGGGGCATTTTGCGGAATAACTGCGGAGGAACGCGGACAGGGAGAGGCAATTGCAAGAAATCTTTACGAAATGTCAGCGCTTCGCACACCGATCCTTAGTATTGTGATTGGTGAAGGCGGAAGTGGAGGTGCGCTTGCCATGGCAACTTCTGATGAAGTGTGGATGCTGGAAAATTCGATTTATTCCATTCTTTCACCAGAAGGATTTGCAAGTATTTTATGGAAAGACAGTACGAAAGCCGCAAAGGCTGCGAAAGTCATGCGCCTGACAGCAAAAGATCTCAAAGAAATGGGAATTATAGAGCGTGTATTTGCAGAACCAGAATATTTTACTGTAGATACTATGCAAGAAATTGTGGAGGAAATCGAGAGAGGAATCGCAGGATATCTGAATGAATATTGTAACAAGGAAATACATACAATCGTGGATAGAAGATATGAACGTTTCCGCAGAATGTAGTGTTTTTGAAGTAAAACGTCACAGGATTTTATAAGGAATGTAGGAGAATATTGACTTCTTTAAGGAAAAACGTCTATAATGAAAAGCAAGTAAAGGATGAAGGAGCAGTGCGGATGAGAGAGGATGTATATGCAACGATTAACTATTTCCTTGTCAATCTTATTAATGAGATCTGGGAGGTAGAAGGAAAGGCAATTATTACGGAAGAGTTTAACGATATCACGAATAATGATATGCATGTCATTGAAGCAATTGGGCTTGGTGATGGTAATAATATGTCTACCATTGCAAAAAAGTTGAATATTACAGTAGGATCTCTTACAACTGCTGTGAACAGTTTGGTGAAGAAGGGATATGTAGCTCGTTATCGAAGCATAGAAGATCGCAGGGTTGTCTATGTGCGTCTTCTGGAAAAGGGAGAGAAGGCTTATCAGCATCATGAGGATTATCATAAACAGATGACTCAGGCAATTGTGGATAAGCTGGATACGAGTGAAATTCCGGTGCTTTTGAAGACACTGGATGCACTGACTGGATTCTTTATGGATTATACAAGAGACAGCAAAGAGAAGAAAGTAGAGAATACACAGGAGTAAGAAGATATGATCCGAGGCGTGATATTTGACATGGATGGTACACTATTTGATACAGAGAGGTTATATACGATCGCGTGGAAGCAAGTTGGAAAAGAGATGGGTTATTCCATTACAACAGAGCTTCTGAATCAGTGTCGTGGAAAGACAGCCCCTCTTATCCGAAAGATATTTGAAGATGCCTTTGGCAAAGAGTTTGAATATGAAGGAGCTAGACAGCGAAAAGACGAGATTTTCATGGAAATGCTTGTACGTGATGGAGTTCCTAAAAAAAGGGGGCTTGTAGAGCTCCTTTCTTATTTGCAGAAAAATAAAATTCCGGTAGCAGTAGCCACTTCTACAAGACAGGAACGTGGTGAAAAAGTTCTTCAGATGTCCGGAGTCTGCGAATATTTTACCGCATTTGTATATGGAGATACACAAAAAGCCAGCAAACCGAAACCGGATATTTTTTGGAATGCAGCAAAAGAAATCGGTGTAGATCCGAAAGAATGTCTGGTCGTCGAAGACAGTACGCCCGGCGTTATGGCTGGGATTGCAGCCGGAGGAGCAACGATTTTTATCAGGGATATGGTAGATGTGCCGGCAGAAATATTAGAAAATGTATCGGCAAGTCTTGAGAACTTGGGAAAGATTGTCGGATGGCTTGAGAAAGTAAATTATTCAGAGAATGTATAGATAAAAGAAAGGGGTAGAGCGTATGTACGAAGCAGAGATTGCAAAGTTACAGAAAATCATTGATGGCAGCGAGAATATGGTCTTTTTTGGTGGTGCAGGAGTGTCTACGGAAAGTAATATTCCGGATTTTCGTAGTGCGGATGGTCTATATCAGCAAAAATATAAGTATTCTCCGGAACAGATTGTAAGTCATAGTTTCTTTTTGCGTAATACAGAAGCATTTTATGATTTTTATAAAGAAAAAATGATGTTTCTGGATGCAAAGCCAAATGCAGCACATAAAAAGCTGGCAGAACTTGAACAGGCCGGAAAATTAAAAGCAATCATTACCCAGAATATTGATGGACTTCATCAGGCAGCAGGAAGTAAAAATGTTTATGAGATCCACGGAAGTATTCATCGAAATTATTGTCAGAAATGCGGTAAGTTCTATGATGCGGCATATGTGAAGCAGTGTAAAGGAGTTCCGCACTGCGAATGTGGAGGGCTGATAAAACCGGATGTTGTACTTTATGAAGAAAGTCTGGACGATGAATTGATTGAAAAGAGTATTCGGGCAATCAGCCAGGCAGACACATTGATTATCGGAGGGACTTCACTGGTTGTCTATCCGGCAGCAGGATTTGTAGATTATTTTAGAGGAAAACATCTGGTCGTTATCAATAAGAGCGAGACTGCCAAATCTGTCAGGGCAGAACTTACAATTTGTGCCCCGATCGGAGAAGTTCTGGACCAGATAAAAGTTGTAAAATAAATACGTCGGAGACTGGAAAAATGAGTGGAGAAGCAAGCGAAAATAAAGTGTCGATTCGTGTCGCAGATTTAGAAGACGCAGAGAGATTATTAGAGATTTACGCACCATATGTCAAAGACACGGTAATTACATTTGAATATGAAATACCTTCATTAGAGGAGTTTGGACAAAGAATGACTCATGTGTTGGAAAAATATCCGTATCTTGTGGCAGAAATTGAAGGAAGAATTGTCGGGTATGCCTATGCCGGCCCATTTAAAGGAAGAGCAGCTTATGACTGGGCAGTCGAGACGTCTATCTATGTAGATCAAAGCTGCAAACGAATGGGAATTGGGAAAAAGCTTCACAATGCATTGGAGAAATGTTTAAAAGCGCAGGGAATTTTGAATATGGAAGCATGCATCGGATATCCTGAGGTTGAGGACGAATATCTGACAAAGAATAGTGCACAGTTCCATGAACATCTTGGTTATCGTATGGTAGGTGAATTCAAAAAATGTGGTTACAAATTCCATCGCTGGTATAATATGGTGTGGATGGAAAAAATTATTGGAGAGCATAAAGAAATTCAGAAGATTCCTAAGAAATTTGACAGTCGTATGTTGGAGAATTAAATGACAGGCATTTTAGATTTGACAGGATTAGAATAGTGTGTGGTGACAAATATGGAAAATGAAAAAAAGCAGTTAAAACTCTGGCAGGGAATGGTTGTAATCGGGCTGACAGGATTAGAAGTATTTGTATTGAGTGGTTTTATTCCACAGTGGTTAGGACTTTGGCAATCCTTGATAGGAGAACTGATTTGTTTGGGAATTGCTGTTGGAGCAGTGACAGTTTTTCAAGGAGATTTTCGAGCGGTATTTCCTCTAGCAACTCCAAAGCTGACAGGGATCATGGGAACAATTTTGATTTATATTGGAGCAAGCCGCGCACTTTCATTGGTGGCAATGATAGAGATGTATTTGGCACCCGATCAAGTTATAAATACATCTGTAGGGCTGAGCGGACTTTTTACAAATACTCCGTTTTGGCTGGCAATTTTAGTTGTTGGGATTTCGCCTGCGATTTGTGAGGAAGCAGTGTTTAGAGGAGTGTTTTTTAATTCGTTATGGAATAAGACACAGGGAAAATGGATTCCGATTGTAGTCACTGCATCAGTATTCGGTGTGTTTCATGGAAGTATTATAAGGTTTTTTCCGACATTTTTGCTTGGAATGGTATTGGGATATTTGCTTTATGAGACGAATAATATGTTCTATAATTTTTTATTCCATGCAATCAATAATATTATTTCGGTTGTTACAGTTTACGGATTACAATTTTTTACGAAAATGTTAGAAGGAACATTTGGACTTAACGAAACTGGAATGTGGGATTATATTATGGGGACAGCAGCTTCCGTACAGATGTCATTGACATTTGTAGGAGTTTGTATGATAGACGCTGGTGTAGGGATTGTAATAATGTATCTTGGTAATTATGTACTGCATTTAGGGCGAGAAGGCAATTCAAAAAAGCTATTTCCAAAAGATAAAAGGATACAGCAGTTTGTCTGGCTGTCAGTCTGTCTGGGAATGGTTGTGACTGGTTTTATGATGATTGTTGCAGGAACACTGAAAAACTTGCATTATTAAATATATGGGGGATAAAGTGAAGATGAATCTATCAGACAGATTTGAATTTCGAAATGTAAAGTTGGAAGAAGCGCAGGAGGTGGCAGATATTGAAAGTATTTGCTTTCCACCACATGAAGCATGTTCAAAGAAAGATATGTATGAAAGAGTAGAGCGGGCATCCGAGCTATTCCTAGTAGCAGTAGATAAAGAAAATGGAAAAATTGCCGGGTTCTTGAATGGACTTGCAACAAATGAAATGAATTTCAGAGATGAATTTTTTACAGACGCTAAAGTAAATGAAGCGAATGGAAAAAATATTTTTCTTCTAGGCTTAGATGTCCGACCGGAATATCGTATGCAAGGGCTTGCAAGAGAACTTATGCGTCAGTATGTATTGCGTGAACAGGCAAAGGGACGAAAGATGTTAAAACTTACTTGTCTGGAGCAGAAAGTAGAGATGTATAAGAAGATGGGATACCAGGATGAAGGAATTTCTGCATCTGTGTGGGGCAATGAAGTTTGGCATGAAATGAGATACATATTATAAATAGTAATATACGAGAGGAAATCTATGAAGACATATCAGATACAGCTTTTAAATTGCAATAATCACAATATTGAAATTTCAAAATATCTTCAGATTATGACAGAGATTCCGAAAGAAGATGCAGACCAGATTGTATCAAATGTCCCGGTTGTATTGTATGAGAATCTGGATGAGGAATGTACGGGATATTTTGAGACTGCATTAGACTATTATCAGGCAGAATATAAGATACTGCCGATGCCGGAAGAATGTACCATTCCGAAATTTCCGTCTAGACAGGTTATTGTACTTGGGCGTGTAGTTGATTATTTTGGTCAGAGAAGTGATTTTGTGCAGTTAGCACGGAAATATGGGTTCAGCAGGAAAAAACAGTTGTCTCAGACTCCATTTTCAGCAAAAGATGGAATTACCGAGGAAGAGGCCGTGAAACTTTGCCGGGAATTCACGAACATGGGCATGCGTGCACAGATCGTACGTAGCAAAAAAATTTGAAAAAACAATATGCAAAATTAATATCAAAGGAGGAATTATAAAATGAATCAGTTTGTGTATGATATTTCTACGAAAGTGTATTTTGGAGAAAATCAACTGGGACATCTTGGAGAAGAATTGAAAAAATTCGGAACAAGGGTATTGATGACTTATGGAGGCGGTTCTATTAAGAAATCCGGATTATATGACAAAGTTGTAGCAGAAGTCAAAAAAGCTGGATTAGAGTTATTTGAGCTATCCGGAATTGAACCAAATCCAAGAGTTTCTTCTGTAAATGCAGGAGCAGAAATCTGTAAGAAAGAAAAAATAGATGTTCTGCTTGCAGTAGGAGGCGGTTCCGTAATTGATTGTACAAAATTTATTGGAGCTGCAACATTTCATGATGGAGATGCATGGGATATTTTGGAAGGTAAAGTAGATGTAAAAAAATGTCTTCCAATTGTCGATATTCTGACATTGGCAGCAACTGGCTCAGAGATGGATAACGGAGGTGTGATCAGCAATCCAAAGACAAAAGATAAGATCGGAATGGGATTTGATGTTATGCAGCCGAAGGTATCTTTCCTGGATCCAACGCTCACATATAGCGTGAGTTCATATCAGACAGCCTGTGGATCTGCAGATATGTTAAGCCATATATTTGAAGTTTATTTTAACATGGAAAAAGATCTTTATATGCTGGATACAGTTATGGAAGGTCTGATTAAGACAATTATAAAATATGCACCGGTTGCGATGAAGAATCCAGAAGACTATGAAGCAAGAGCAAATCTGATGTGGACATCATCCTGGGCAATCAATGGATTTATAGACGGCGGAAAATGCCAGGCATGGAGCTGCCATCCGATGGAGCATGAATTATCGGCAATCTATGACATTACGCATGGGCTGGGACTGGCTATTCTGACTCCGCGCTGGATGGAATATTGTCTGGATGATACTACGGTATCCAGATATTATCAGTTTGGCTGTAATGTATTTGGTTTAGACCCATCCATGGAGCCGATGCAGGTGGCAAAGAAGAGTATTGAACTGACGGCAGAATTTTTATATCAGACACTGGGACTCAAAAGTACATTTTCAGAGATTGGAATTGATGAAACGAATTTTGAAGTTATGGCAGAGAAAGCAGTACGAATCGGTGGATTGAAAGATGCTTTTAAACCGCTTACAAAGGAAGATGTTGTCAATATATTCAAGATGTGTAAATAATCACATGTAAACATAAAAGAGATTGTAAAATTCAAGGAACATAGAAAACGTGGAAAAATGGTGCTATAATACTCTAATAAATATCAGACAGAGGTAAAGGACTATGACGACATCTATGGTAAAAGGGAATCCGCTGAAGCTGATGCTGCAGTTTGCAGTGCCGCTTTTGATCGGAAATCTTCTTCAGCAGACTTATAACATTATTGACGCAGCAATTGTAGGACAGTTCCTTGGCACAGAGGCGCTTGCCAGTGTAGGAGCCAG
>CAKRCL010000044.1 GCA_934307335.1 uncultured Dorea sp.
TAATAGTCTGCTCCACACTTACAAATCATGTGAAAGCAGCACAGAAAAAAATGAATACAAATTATCCAATTATTGAACTGGATAATTCTAAGCATAGCAGACCGGAAAAATTCTGGCAGTTGGCGTTTCTTGCCATGGAACAACTTCCGAAGGAAATAGATACCGTGCTTTTGGGACTGGGAGTTTGTGGAGGGTCATCAGTAGGATGGACTTTCCCAAGGCGGACAATTATGCCAAAAGTTGATGATTGTATTACACTTTTAATGCATACGGACGAAAAGTTTCATTACAACTTAAAAGAAGCCGGACATTTTTATTTGACTGAAAACAGAGATTTGATGTCTATTGAACAGATGAAACAAGATTTAGTTTTAAAGTATGGTGAAAGAAGAGCCAAAAGAGTTATGAAAGTCTGGTTTGATTCCTACAAGAGTGTAGATATTGTGGATACGGGTGTTTATGATTGTTATTCAAAAGAATATGTAGAGCGTGCAAAAAGAGAGTCTGCAATTATAAATGTGCCATATCAATATGTGCCGGGAAGTAATATTATACTGGAAAAATTAGTGTCTGGAAAATGGGATGACCAATTTTTGATTATTGAAAAGGGAGGTGTAATGACAGAAGAAGATTTTGGAATGACAAATAAAGAGTCATTGTATACAACGTATGTTGTGTAAAAAGGACACCATATTTAAAATTTGGGACGTAGACTTTTGGAGTTTTACTATGTTCCCAATTGAGAAAGAGAGGAAGTTATGGATTACACAGAATTAAAGAAATTAATGAGTGAGCAGAAGGTTGAGATGACTGCAGCAGAGCGTATCAAGGCCTACAACGAGGGAAAAGAGGTAGATCATATCCCGTATACGTTACAGGCGCCTGATCCGGCTATGGCAGATATTTTTGGATTCACAACATCACAATTTGCGAAAGACTTTGAAGTGAAAAGTGAAGTGATCAGACGAAGAAAAGAAGAATTTGGTCTGGATAGTTTTAATGTTGGACTAGGTCTTCGCACAATTGGCGTTGCGCTTGGTTCAAAGTTAGGGGTTCCTGAACATGGAATTGATTATATTGAGCATCATGTGTTGCAGGATTATGCGGATTTTGACAAACTGGAAGTGACAGATCCTTATAAAAATCCGGTGCTTGCACCGATTTTGGAAAGTGCTAAGAGATTAAAAGAACGTTTTCCGGATGTTAGTATGACAACGAGTGTGGCAGGGCCGATTTCAACGGCTATAGCAGTCAGGCCGGTTGAAAAGGTTCTTCGCGATACGAGAAAGAATCCGGAAATGCTTCACAAATTGCTTGATTTGACAGTTGTCTGTTCTTTAAAATGGTTTGAAGCATTTTATCATGAGTTCGGATCGGTCGGAACGAATTTTTCGGATCCGGTAACCTGTATGGACGTAATTAGCAAGAAGCAGTTTGATGAATTTTCCCTCCCTTATATTAAAAAACTGATTGATGGAACAGAGAAAATTATGGGATCAAGACCTGGAGCTCATATTTGTGGTAAGACAAGCCCTATCTGGAGTGATCTTGCAGATGCAGGTCTATTTTCATTCAGTATCGATAATTGTGAGGATTTGGAGGTTGCTAAGCGTGAGGTGGGTGACCGGATGCGTTTTGCAGGAAACGTTCCGCCAATCGAAGTGATGAAAGATGGATCGATTGATGATGTCATTGAGGCATGTAAAGACTGTCTGAGAAAATGTGGAGACAATCCGAAAGGATACATTTTGAACACAGGATGTCAGCTTCCGATCGGTACACCAAAGAGAAATGTAGAGGCATTTATCTATGCAGCAAGAAAATACGGCCGTGGTGCGCAGTTAGGAAAACTCCCGAAGGGTATTTTAGAAGATGAAAGTATGCAATTTGTGTAAATGAAGTGATGAAAATGCAAAAAAATGGTGTTTTGATATGAAAAAGATATTAAAAATGCAAAATATTCCACTAAAACTTGCAAAAACTAGTTGATGAAATAGAATATAATGTGATATAATCCTGTATCAGAAAAAAAGGTATTGTCTTATGGCAATGCCTTTCTTTTGGGATAAAAGCACAGGGGAAAAACAAGTAAAGAGAGGCAGAGAATATGAAGCAAAAGAAAAAAATGTCTTTGGCAATGCAGATTTTTATTGCACTGATTCTTGCAATTGTTGCAGGTCTTATGTTGCAAAATCATGCAGAATTTGCTGAAAGTTATATTAAACCATTTGGAACCATTTTTCTAAATTTAGTAAAATTTATTGTAGTTCCGATTGTATTATTTTCAATCATGTGTGGAATCATTTCTATGCAGGATATTAAAAAAGTAGGTGCTATTGGTCTTAAGACGGTGATCTACTATATGTGTACAACAGCATTTGCGATTACATTTGGATTGATTGGGGGAAATCTGTTCAAGGGAATGTTTCCGGTAGTTGCAACGACAGATTTGACTTATGAGGCAACAGAATCGGTATCATTTATGGATACAATCGTGAATATTTTTCCGTCTAATTTTATTGCACCGATGTCGGAATCTAACATGCTTCAGGTTATTGTGATGTCAGTATTGTTTGGATTTGCAATTATTTTAATTGGACCGGAAAAAAATCCAAGACTTATTCAAGGATGTAATGATTTGAATGACATGTTCATGAAATGCATGGAGATGATTTTGAAATTATCTCCAATTGGAGTATTTTGTTTGTTATGTCCGGTCATTGCTGTGAATGGTCCGATGATAATAGGCTCATTGGCAATGGTACTTCTTGCGGCATATATTTGTTATTTTATTCATGCAGTTGTTGTATATTCTATTGCAGTGAAAACAATGGGTGGCATGAGTCCACTTCAGTTCTTTAAAGGAATGCTTCCGGCAATTATGTTTGCATTTTCTAGTGCATCCTCTGTAGGAACACTTCCGATCAATATGGAATGTGTAGAAGGAATGGGGGCATCAAAAGAGGTTACATCTTTTGTACTTCCTCTTGGAGCAACGATTAATATGGATGGGACAGCTATTTATCAGGGAGTCTGTGCAATCTTTATTGCTTCCTGTTATGGAATAAACCTGACTCTTCCGCAGATGTTGACAATCATTTTGACAGCAACACTTGCATCTATTGGAACAGCAGGTGTACCGGGGTCTGGAATGGTCATGTTAGCAATGGTGCTTACATCTGTAGGACTTCCGGTAGATGGAATTGCGCTTGTAGCAGGAGTAGACCGTATTTTTGATATGGGACGAACAACTGTGAATATTACAGGTGATGCAAGTTGTTGTGTAGTAGTAACAAATCTTGAAAAAAAGAAAGAATTAAGAAAGAAACATTCATAAAAAGCCTCCGGCAGGATGCGCACTCGCGCGAATAAGAATTATGTCGCAAGCGTCTGCGTTTCACTTCGGTCGTTGCTGAGCGTCACTGGCGCTCAGCGCGAGAATGTGCCGAGGCACATTCTTTTTTATACGATGTTATTGCATCATGATAAATATTAATAAAGTGTCAGCTCCGTTGACTTTCTTAATCCTAAATGCTATATTTGATGTAGAAAAAATATGATGTAATAAACGTTCGGTGCTGTTTTAAAGAAGACAGGTAAAAGGGAAACGGGTGCAAAGCCTGTACGAACTCGTCACTGTGAGTAAATGCATAAAATCAAGTGCTGTATCATAATCTGAAAGGTACGGCACAGCCACTGGAAAACTGGGAAGGTGATCTTATGTATGATTTACAAGTCAGGAAACCTGCCGATCGTTGGTGCGGGGATGAAGATTCCAGATCACGAGTAATTGATTGTGCCGAAATATGTAAGGAACAAGAAATCTTTTACTTTTAAAAGTAGAGGATTTTTATTTTCGTGTAAATAATTCTTAATAATTCCCAAATTACAAAGAAAAACGGAATAAGGAGAGAAAAAGATGAAGAGAAAAAGTGCAGGCTTTTTAGCCGGAGTGCTGGTTGCGTCTATGGTGGCAACACCTTTGTCTTATGCGAACGTATACGCAGAAGATCAGGATGCGACGGGTATTGTGCAGCAGGAAACAGAAGAAGTGTCAAGCGATACTGGTCATGCACAGGAAGAAAGTACAGATGTTAAAGAGGAGAGTAAAGAAGAATTAAAAACAGAAGAGAATATAACATCTGAACAGCCGGAAGATAATGCTGGTGTACTGGAAACTGAGGCAGGTAATCCGGAAACGGAGATATCTCAGGGCTCACAGATGACAGAGGCGGAAACGAAGGTGACAGAGACACCGGTTCAGCCGACAGTAGATATTGACGGCGTAAAGGTATTGAAAAATGATGGGAGCGAGTATGGAATGTTCCCGGTTGTTGTTGACAAAATGGAAGTGAAAGATGATCAGGTTAAGGTTTCATTTCACACAGGAACTAAAAAAGTTTTTGACTGGTTGTATTTAGGACCGGTAACTGATACAGAAAAAAATAATTATATAGTAGGAAATAACACAGGAAGTACTTGTGAATTTTCTATAAGTGTACCATTATCAAAAGCGAACAGTTGGATTCCGATAGCTGTTGGACGTTCTGATAAAGGTACCTGGAGTGATAATTATCTCTGGATGAGTATTCCGAATCCTGAAGAACCTGTGATTAATTCTCAGCCACCGTCTACAGAACAAAAAACAGATGAAGACGGAAAAGGTGATGGTGAAAATTCCGGCAACAATAGTACAGAAGACAATGCATATATAACTAAAAACGATATTCAGGCTATTTATGCCAGTGATGATATTAAAAAGCCGGGACAGGCATATTCGATGATTAAGATTGCCGAGTCAGAAGCAAAGATTATAGGAGATAAGATTCAAGTATCTATCTGGGTGAAACCAGCAAGCAGTGGAAACTTTACATATGATGCAATTTATATCGGGCGAAAAGATGATGCAGAAAAAAATCCATTGGTTATGGGAGAAGTAGATAGTGTAAAAAATCTGGAAAAATTTACATTTGAAGTTCCAAAATCCATGGCGGGAGGAGAAGTGCATTTTGTTCCGAGAAAGAAAAAAGATGGAACATTTAGCACAAATAATTCCCTTGCATTAAAAATACCTGCTTTAGATGCATTTAAAAAGCAGACAGAGGTTGTAATTCAATCACAGCCAAAAGATGTAATTGCGAAGAATAATACACAAGTATCCCTTACTGTTGTGGCGAATGGTGATGAGAGTGTTAAATTAAATTATCAGTGGCAATATAGTGTAGATGGGACAAGTTGGACAGACTGTGATGGAATCAGCGCAAAGACAAATATATACACATTTCAGATGGCAATAGATAAAATCGGACAATATCGTTGTATCATATCTGATTCTAATGGAACAACTGTAACTTCTGATGTTGCAAAAGTGGAAAATCCATCTGCGCCGACTGTAACGGGCAGCAAGGTTCAGGTTGTCAAGGCTGATGGCAGTGCATTTAAGATGTTTGTGGTAAATGAGTCAAAAGTTCAGAAAGATGGAGATAATTTAGAGATTACAATTTCGACCAAGAATGTATCTTTTGATAAATTATATCTGGGAGAAAAAGAAGATATAATCAAGAATTCAGTTGTAAAAGGAACTGAGTTGGCAGATGGAGGATATACATTCACATTTCAAGTGCCGGTATCATACAGGGGAAAGGTTCTTCCGGTTACATTAGGAAAAGTGGATGGAACTTGGTATAATAAGCAGGATCTTTGGATCTATATTCCAGATGAGGGAATTGAAAGTATTCCAACTGCTACTGATGAAGTGAAGGCGATTGCCGGAGGTACAGGAAGTGCATATAATGATTTTGTGATTGTTTCTTCGAAAGCAGCATTGCACGGAGAGAATATTCGTATGACGTTAGATGTGAAAGGAAACAAGTGGACAAAAATTTATCTTGGAGTACAGGCAGATACGGATAAGACACCGGTTTATAAAGGAACTTATGATTTAGAAAAAAATGTAACAACCTTCATATTTGATATACAGGCTGAAAAACAGGGAATGAACATTGCAATTACACCTGGAAATGAAAATTGGTTTACCTGGGCAAGAGATTTGTTCATAAACATTCCGAATCTGGAGAACAGAGTAAATACAACTGCAGAAGGTGTATACAATTTATATGGTTCGGCTTATCCGACTACAAATTCATATAGTTTGAATTTTGAGAGAGAAAGTAGTGTTTCTATAAGTGGAGATCAGGCTACTGTTACTTGGGTGACACAGGCTGGTCTATATGACAGATTATATATCGGTAATACGGTGGATTCTGAAGAAGTAAAGGAAGCAAACGCGATTGTACCACAAGACCGCTCGGACATTGCAAGTGGATATAAGAGTTTTACTTTTACAATGCCAGTATCAGAACTTGGAAAAGAATTCAGTTATTCTGTACGCACAGTAAAAACAGGTGAGTGGTCAACGAAAGATGCAAGAGCATTTATTAATGGAATTCTTGAAAAAACAGGAGAATTACCGGATCCAACACCAGATCCAAATCCGGGAGTAGTAGTTCCGGCAGATGGAATCTATAAAGTAAATAATGTCGTATCTAGTTCAGGCATGTTTCGTGTAGTAGGATGCACGTTGACGGTCAAGAATGGTAAGATGAGTGCAGTATTGACTTTGAGCGGCACAGGATATGATTATTTGTATCTTGGAACAAAAGAAGAGGCTGCAAAAGCAGACAAGTCTTTGTGGGTTCCTTTTAAAGAAGATAACAATGGAAAATATACTTATACAGTACTGTTGGAGTCTTTAGATAAAGAAATTGCAGTAGCAGCATTTTCACATAATAAGCAGAGCTGGTATGACAGAACTCTTGTTTTCCATTCAGACAGTCTGGAAAAGATTGGTGATATCAGCAATGGGGGCAATGGTGGAACAAACGGAGGCAGTACGACTCCATCCGGATCTAATAATGGATCTATTTTAAAACCGAATGATGGAAAAGTAGAAAATGAATCTAAATATGAAGCTGATACAAGTGGTGCGACAAGTAAGGTAAATAGTTCTACCGTATTGGCAGATGGTGTATATACACCTGATCGTTTTACCTGGTCTGGTGGAACCGGAAAAGTTAAAATTTATTGTAATAAGATTACCATTCAGAATGGCCAGGCATATGCGACATTGGTATTTGACAGTGATCATTATCAGTATGTCAAAGCAAATGGAAATACATATTATACATCAAAAGGTGGCGGAACAGCGACTGTTACGATTCCGATCGCATTGAATCAGAATAATAAAATTCTTGGTATGACGGATAAAATGTCTGTAGCACATGAAATTGAGTATACGATCTTTGTTTATCTGGCAGCAGCTGGAAATGGAACAACCTTGGGAGGAGCATCGGCTAATAAACAGTTAGATGAGAAGGCACCTGAGATTATGGGATTGGAATATCAGTCAGAGACACAGCTTGATTATGCAGAATATTTCAAGATATATCACTATGATCAGGGGATTATACTTGTTGAGATTGATATGACAAAAGGAACTGCAAATGATCCGGAAAAACTGGCAGCAGAAGCTATCAATTCGGATCCTGCGACAAGTGAAAAGAAAGATGCCGCTAAAGATACAAAAGCAGATAAGAATACCGCAAAAGAAGATACATTTGCTGTCGAAACTGCAGAAGATGGAGAAGAGAATCTGAATGGTATCAGTAAAGAAGAGCTGGCAACAGAACTTTATAAAGGAAATGTTGTAAAATATCTTCTTGTCCCGGAAGGAGTTGAGGTTCCGGTAGGTCTTGATCAGGATATGATTGTAGTACAGAAACCTGTAGACAAAATATATACATCTACAGAAGACATTCTTGAGAAAATGGATGAACTTGGACTGACAGACAATGTTGTAGCTATCGGAGATAAGAAAAAAGATTGTAAAGTTGATTCAATCGTGAAAAAGATGGATAAGAAAGATGGAGAAGATAAGGCTCAAGTTGTCTATGGTGGAAAAGAAGAGAAACCGGATTTCAAGACACTGGTAAAACAAGAGACTAATCTTGCAATTCTTTCGTCTGACATTCTTCCAAAAGAGGAAGATATCACGGATCTTGAGGAGAAGCAGAAAAAAGATGATAAATTGACTGTAGAGGAACAGACGGAGCGTTTCCGGCAGATGACAGAAAAATTTGCATTGCTTGGAATTCCGGTAATCGTAGATCGCTCTGAGGATGAGCAGACGGAGCTGGCAAAACGTGAGTGGATTAAAATTTACGGTGTACTGTTCGGATGCGAAGATGAGATGAATGAGTTATTTGATCAGGCAGTCAAAGATGCCGGCGATGATGCATTAGCTCAGGTCAGAACTCAGGCAGAAGAGTAGAGGAAAAAGTAACATGAAGAAAAAAATGTATAAAATTACAGCAATATTGTTAGCCGGAGCTCTCCTTTTAGGAGGCTGTGGCTCTACAAAGGGCAGTTCGGGAAGTACTGGTTCGACTGCCCAGACTACCTCTGAAAAAAATACGGATACGTCTAAAAAAACTCAGGCACCGAAGATTGACGGACTGACTTATGAATCTACCATGGATTTGACATATGCCCAGGAGTTTGATGTGTTTTATTACAAAGAAGGTTACAAACTTATTGATGTGCATGAAGGGCGTCAGTATCTGATCGTGCCGGAAGGAAAAGAAGCACCGGAAGGATTAGATGAAAAGATTATAGTAATTCAACAGCCGGTTCAAAATATTTATATGGCAGCTACAGCAATTATGTCACTGTTTGATGCATTGGATGCAATCGATACTGTGAAATTTTCTGGCTTAGAGGCTTCCGGCTGGTATGTGGACGGTGCAAAAAAAGCGATGGAAGCTGGAACTATGATATTTGCAGGAAAATATAGTGAACCGGATTATGAGAAGATTGTAGATGGAGATTGCAAACTGGCAATCGAATCTACGATGATACTTCATTCGCCAAAGGTTCAAGAGATGATTGAGGATCTGGATATTCCAGTGTTTGTGGATTATTCCAGTTATGAATCTCATCCACTTGGAAGAACAGAGTGGATCAAAGTATATGGTGCAATGTTAAATAAAGAAGAGAAAGCAACAGATTTTTTTGAAGATCAGGCAAAAGTTGTTGAAGATTTAAAAGATTTTAAGAATACTGAAAAGACGGTGGCATATTTTTACATCAGCACAGATGGCTCCGTAGTGGTTCGTAAATCAGATGATTACATTCCGACTATGATCGAGATCGCAGGTGGAAGATATGTGTTCAAGGATCTGAAGAATTCAGAGGGGAATGCACCATCTGTAAAAATGACGATGGAAGAGTTCTATGCGACAGCAGTAGATGCAGATTATCTCATTTACAATGGAACCATTGACGGGCAGGTGAGCAGTCTCAGTGATCTGGAGGCCAAGAGTAATCTGTTTGCAGAATTTAAGGCTGTGAAGGATGGAAATGTATGGTATACAGGTAAGAACTTATATCAGGCGACAGATACAGTAGGAGAGCTGATTTCGGATATTCATCTGATGATCACAGAAGGAGATGCCACTCAGATGACATTCCTTGAAAAGATGGAGTAAAAAGATAGGTAAAATATAGAAAAACTGGTGAGAAATATGCAGGATAAGGAAGTAAAAGAGGAACAGTTAAGTTTTCATAATGAAAATTTCAAAAAAAGATCCAGATATACATTTGTGTTTGTGTGTATGATCGCAGCATTTTTTGTCATTACAGTGCTGAATATTAATACGGGAAATGTACATATTTCTGTGCCGAAGATTTTGAGAATATTATTTTTGCGTGATGGAGAAGCGGTAGAGTACAGTATCATATGGAAGATACGTCTCCCGCGTATCTTCATGGCAGCGTTACTGGGCGGAGCATTGTCTCTGTCCGGTTTCTTATTACAGACATTTTTCTCAAATCCGATCGCAGGACCATTTGTACTTGGAATTTCTTCTGGAGCGAAGATGGTTGTCGCACTGACTATGATTGTATTTTTAAAATATGTAGGACATTTTTCATCTTACACACTGGTAGCGGCAGCATTTATCGGTTCACTTATATCGACAGGATTCATTCTTTTGATGTCAAAGAAGATTCATCATATGGCATCCCTTTTGGTAGGAGGAATCATGATTGGATATATCTGTTCCGCAATTACAGATTTTGTGGTGACATTTGCAGATGATTCAGATATTGTAAATCTTCATGGATGGTCACAGGGAAGTTTTTCTGGTATGAGCTGGGGAAATATAAAAGTAGCAGTGGTTGTAGTTGGAATTGCAGCAGTGTGTACATTTTTACTGTCAAAACCAATCAGTGCATATCAGCTTGGGGAAGCATATGCACAGAGTATGGGAGTAAATATTAAAGTATTCCGAGTTGTTATTATATTACTGTCAAGTATTCTTTCTGCGTGTGTGACTGCATTTGCCGGACCAATTTCTTTTGTGGGAATTGCAGTTCCATTTCTTACAAGAAAAGCGTTCGGAACATCAAAACCGATTGTGGTGATACCGGGTACATTTTTTATAGGGGCTGTATTCTGTATGATCTGTGATCTGATCGCTCGTATGGCACTGGCACCGGTGGAGCTGAATATCAGTACAGTCACATCGATACTTGGCGCACCGATTGTCATCTATATGATGGTGAAGCGCGAGAAAGGAAGAATGTAACATGGCAGATTATTATTTTAAAATGGATGATATGGCTGTCGGCTACCAGGGAAAGACGCTGATCCATGACATTAATATTGGTATTAATAAAGGTGAAATTGTAACGCTCATTGGCCCCAATGGATCCGGTAAATCTACAATTTTAAAGAGTATTACAAAACAACTGAAGTTAATTGGAGGAAAGGTGTTCTTCGATGACACGTCCCTTCAGGAAATGTCTTATAAAGAGTTGTCTTCTAATATGGCAGTTGTTTTAACAGAACGAATCAAGACGGAGCTTATGACCTGTCATGAGATTGTGGCAACAGGACGTTATCCATATACAGGACGGCTTGGAATATTAACATCGGAGGATGAACGAATCGTGGATGAGGCCATGAAGTCAGTTCATGCAGAAGACCTTGGAAACCGCGATTTTAATGCTATTAGTGATGGACAAAAACAGAGAGTTTTGCTGGCAAGAGCAATCTGTCAGGAGCCGGAGATTATTGTGCTGGATGAGCCTACGTCTTTTTTGGATGTACGATATAAACTGGAATTACTTGCAATATTGGAACGTATGGCAAGAAAGAAACATATTACTGTCATTATGTCACTACATGAGATTGATCTTGCACAGAAAGTATCGGATAAGATCATCTGTGTGAAGGGAGATACCATTGCACATTATGGAAAGCCTGAAGAGGTCTTTAAAGAAGATACGATTCGCAATCTTTATGAGATTGACAATGGTTTTTTTGATCCGGTATTTGGAAGCATAGAGCTTCCGAAGATAGAAGGAGAACCAGAGGTATTTGTAATCTCGTCCGGTGGAAGTGGAATTCCAATTTATCGACAATTACAGAAAGAGCATATTCCATTTGCGGCAGGAATCCTTTATAAGAATGATATTGACTATCAGCTTGCAAGACTTCTGGCAGTGGAAGTGATTACAGAAGAACCATTCCGGCAAATCAGTGATGAGACATTTGCAAGAGCAGTCGAAGTGATGAAAAAGTGTAAGAGAGTCATTGTAACAGATGTGCCGGTGGGCGAATGTAATAAAAGAATCGAAGAATTAATAAAATTAGTAAAATAGCAGGACGCGTAGTAAATCTGAAAAATCGGAGGTTTACTACGCGTTAAATGTATTATTTTTTGAAAAACAATCCTTGATATGTTACAATGAAAAAGCTACAGAGATTTTTGACAAAAGAGGAGAAAAGCAATGAAGAATAAGCAGATAATCGGTCTGGTTGTAGCAGGTGCTGTGTTTATTGTAACAGGAGCAGTCAGTGTCTTTACGAATACATTATCAGCCCATGCACTGGCAGAAGATATAACGACAATATTATCTGGTGATCTGGAGTTTGATCCGCCGGGAGAAGATTATATTGGAGTTGTGAATGTAGTAGGAACGATTCAGGAGCAGACGCAGAGCAGTGTATTGGATACATCAACTGGATATCAGCACAATACGACAATGGACTATATTGATAATTTGATGGAGGATTCGGATAATAAGGGAATCTTATTATATGTAGATTCTCCGGGTGGCGCAGTTTATGAGTCGGAGGAACTTCATGATAAGTTGATGGAGTATAAAGAGACAACAGGAAGACCAATTTGGACATACATGGCACATTACGCAGCATCAGGCGGATATATGACATCTGTTACAGCAGATAGAATTTATGCGAATAAGAATACTGTAACGGGTTCTATCGGAGTCATTATGTCGGGATATGACATGAGTGGACTGTATGAGAAACTGGGAATTCGTTATGTTAGTATCACAAGTGGTGTGAATAAGGATAGTTCCAAGATGACAGATGAGCAGGTTGCAATTTATCAGTCTCAGGTTGATGAATGTTATCAGGAGTTTGTAGATATTGTAGCAAAAGGACGTGATATGTCTGAAGATCAAGTGAAGGCACTTGCAGATGGACGTACTTATACAGCCAAACAGGCAAAGGCAAACGGACTGATTGATGAGATTGCAACATATGAAGATATGACAGAACAGATGTCAGATGAACTTGGAGTGGATGAATTCTATGCACCAAGTTCAGAGGGGAATATACTGGCAACTTTGTTTGGCAAGGCAAAAGAGCTTGTTCCGAAATCTGAGGCACAGATTCTTAAGGAAACTGCCCAGGAGAAGGAAAGCGGGGTGCTGATGTATTATGCAGAACAGTTACAGTAATGAGAATTATGCGGGATTTTGGGTTCGCTTTGCAGCATATATAATTGACAGTATTATAGTGATGGCCGGACTTTTATTTGTACGTCTTGCATGGCTTGGCATTGGAGCTATGATCAGTGGCACGATATTAGGTGGCAATGTATTGTTTCATTATTCTCTAAAAGATATTGTACTATATATTTTTAAGGTCATGTACTTTATATTGTTGACCTGGTGCACAGGCACAACTGTCGGCAAGAGATTGATGAATCTTCGAGTTGTTCCAGCTGACAGAAGTCAGAAGCTGTCTTTTGTGGATGTGTTATATCGTGAGACTGTTGGAAGATTCCTTTGTGGAATTTCCATTTGGATCGGATATATTGTTATTGGTGTTGATAAAGAAAAACGAGGCTTTCATGATATGCTTTGTGACACAAGAGTGGTCTATGAGAAGAAAGTGAAAGTATATCCGGAGCATTCAGGTCAAACACCGTATTCAGGTCAAACATCGTATTCAGGTCAAACACCGTATCCGGCCCAGACGCCGATTTCGCAACAGCCATTGCCTTCACAGCAGGAAAGTAAGCAGTATAGAGCTGTACCGGATGGTGGATATAGCTTTGCAGATGAAAATGTAGTAGGCAAGGCGGAAGTAAAAGAAACTATAGAAGATAATATACAGGAGGAAGATTTATAATTATGAAACGTCAGGACTTTTATTATGACCTGCCAGAGGAATTAATCGCGCAGGATCCGCTTGAGGATCGTTCCAGCTCCAGACTTCTGGTTCTTGATAAGGAGACAGGAACTACTTCACATCATATATTTAAAGAGATTACAGGATATCTGAAAGAAGGAGACTGTCTGGTCATCAATGATACAAAGGTAATTCCGGCAAGATTAATCGGCGTGAAGGAAGGTACCGGAGCAAAGATAGAGATACTTTTGTTAAAGAGAAAAGAGAATAATATCTGGGAGACACTTGTAAAACCTGGTAAAAAGGCAAAAGTTGGTACTAGGATTATATTTGGAGAAGGACTTCTTGTTGGAGAGGTCGTAGGAATAGTGGAAGAAGGAAACCGTCTGGTGAAGTTTGAATATGACGGTATCTTTGAAGAAGTATTAGACCAACTTGGTCAGATGCCATTACCGCCATATATTACACATCAGCTGGAAGACAAGAATCGTTATCAGACGGTATATGCGAAACATACCGGATCAGCAGCAGCACCGACGGCAGGACTTCATTTTACACCAGAACTTTTACAGGAGATTGAAGAAAAAGGAATCGATATTGCGAGAGTTACACTTCACGTTGGACTTGGAACATTCCGTCCGGTAAAAGTAGATGAGATTACAGATCATCATATGCATTCTGAGTTTTATCAGATTGATGAAGAGGCGGCTGAGAAGATTAATCGTGCAAAAGATTCCGGACACAGAGTAATCTGTGTTGGAACAACAAGCTGTAGAACGGTTGAGTCAGCGGCAGATGAGACTGGACATTTAAAACCGACAAGTGGCTGGACTGAGATATTTATCTATCCGGGATATAAATTTAAGATTTTAGATGGATTAATCACGAACTTCCATTTACCGGAGTCAACATTGATTATGTTAGTATCAGCACTGGCAGGAAGAGAACATGTATTGGCAGCATATGAAGAAGCAGTACAGGAAAGATATCGTTTCTTTTCTTTTGGAGACGCTATGCTAATTATATAGTCAACCTATGGGGTTAAGCCTTCCCATTGCCAAAAGTAGGAATAAAAAAGCTGAAGGTCTGACACACCTTCAGCTTTTTGGTTACCAATGAAAGATAACCTCATATCGTTTT
>CAKRCL010000045.1 GCA_934307335.1 uncultured Dorea sp.
CTGTTTACCACCTGTTGCTATAATTGCGTACATATGGCACCTCCTATTATCATTACTCGCCAATTACGGTGTCTGCATATAATTATACAGGACTTTTAAACCTCATTGTGCGGCATACTGGTATATATTAGCATACACTTTTCCAGAAATCAAGTGTTTCTTTTAATTTTTTAATATTTTTCATGGAATTTTTTTCATCTATTATAAGCCAAGTAACTTTGCTGCTGTACCTGAAAATATCTGTTCGAGCTCCTCATTCTCGAGTGGCATCATTCTCATAATATCCACGAAATTTTTCTGATCTGCCCATGGCGAATCTGTTCCAAAGACAATACGGTCAGCTCCATGTTCACGCACCATACGAAGGAACTGTTCCTGAGACATCCTGTCAAGTACAACTCCTGTATCAAAATAAACATTTCTTCCAACAAGACGTTCCTCAACTTCATCCCAAAGTGCATTACCACCCATGTGGGCAAGCACCAGCTTATCTGGTTCTACTTCATTCAATATTTCTTCTGCCATAGCCGGCGTACAGTGTACATCATTTGGACATTTCGGATCCTGTCCTGCATGAACACTGACGATCATTCCGAGTTCTGTCGCATAAGAAATAATTCTTTTATAACGGATATCATTAAAATAAGTATCTTGATAATCCGGATGAAGCTTTATTCCTTTCATACCCATATCACGAATTTGTCTTAGTTCCTCTTTATAATTGATATCTTCCGGATGAAGACTTCCAAAAGAAATCAATGTCCCTTCCTGAAAACGTGACGCAAACTCATTAATAGAATAAAACTGACTTGGTTTCGTTGCTATCGGAAGAACGATAGCACAGTCAATATCTGCCTGTTCTGTCGATTTCTTCAGTCCTTCCGCTGTTCCATCTGTAAAAGGATGCATATTGTCACCTGTTTTAGATAAACTTGCTAGCGTCCTTGCCGCAATTTTATCTGGAAACATATGTGTATGAAAATCAATAATCATATTATTTCTCCTCGTCCAATTGATTCCCCGCACTGATACTGATCTGTTGCTTGCCACTTTGCAGAGGTGGAAGTCATCTCACATCATATATACACACAAGACTCGCTAAAAAGCGAGTCTCATACTTTATCTACAATCTTGTATTTACAAAAATATCATAAATTGCCTTGATAGCTGCATCAAAATCATGGTTTCTCACACCGATAATAATATTCAGCTCACTGGATCCCTGATCGATCATCTTGACATTGACATTTGCATGCGCAAGAGCTGAGAAAATTCTTCCGGATGTTCCTCTTGTAGCACGCATACCACGACCAACAACTGCAATCAGAGCCAGATCAGATTCCAATTCCAGAAAATCCGGTTCTACTGCACGATGAATTCCGGCGATAACTTTCTGTTCTCTCTCTGCAAATTCATCTTGATGAACAAAAATAGTCATCGTATCAATGCCTGATGGCATGTGTTCAATAGAAATGCCGTTATCTTCAAACACTGTCAGAACCTTACGGCAGAATCCCACCTCTGAGTTCATCATTGCTTTCTCAACTGTAATAGAAGCAAAATCTTTTTTACCGGCAACACCTGTAATTGTAAATCTTGGTTTCTGACAAGTTGCCTCTACGATAAGCGTTCCCTTATCCTCTGGTGCATTGGTATTACGGATATTAATCGGAATTCCTTCTCTTCTTACCGGAAAGATTGCATCTTCATGAAGCACTGTTGCTCCCATATAAGACAACTCTCGAAGTTCTCTGTAAGTAATAACATCAATTGCCTTCGGATTCTTAATAATACTTGGATCTGCAATTAAAAAGCCAGACACATCTGTCCAGTTCTCATACATATCAGCATGGACTGCTCTTGCCACGATAGATCCGGTAATATCAGATCCACCTCTTGAAAATGTATGTATCGTTCCATCTGGATTGGATCCATAAAATCCCGGGATAACTGCATGCTCTATATGCGCAAGCTTTTCTGCCAGAACTTCATTCGTACGCTCTGAATCAAATTCTCCCTCTTCATTAAAGAAAATCACTTCTGCTGCATCAATAAATTCATATCCAAGATATGCTGCCATAATAATACCATTCAGATACTCTCCTCTGGATGCAGCATAGTCTCTTCCAATCTTCTTACTGAAATTCTCACGAATCACCTGAAACTCATCGTCTAAAGAAACTTTAAGTTCAAGTCCACTGATAATGGCATCATATCGTTCTTTGATGACTTTCAGAATATCTTCAAAATCTTCCTCTCTATCATCTTCGAGGATTGCCTGCTTGTAACATTTATACAAAAGGTCTGTCACCTTTGTATCACCGGCATAGCGCTTTCCAGGGGCAGAAGGAACAACATATCGTCTCGTTTCATCCTTACGGATAATCGCTCCTACTTTTTTAAACTGGGCAGCATTGGCCAGTGAACTTCCTCCGAATTTTACGACCTTTTTCATCTTCCTGTATTCCTCCACATAACGTAATCTAGTAGTGCTCAAAAAACTTTCTTCTGATATATTACATTATTTTTCAAGCATCTGCAATGGAATATCTGTATTAAATACTATCGCATTTATACCAACCTTTCGTGCACCTTCCACATTTTCCGGTCGATCATCAAAGAATAATGCATGTTCTGGAACAATTTGATAACGTGTAAGCAGTGTTTTATAAATCTTAGGATCTGGCTTCATGCATTTTTCTTCCCATGAAAAAACTCCTCCGTCAAATGTCTTAAGAAAACTCAGATAATGTTCAGACTGACGATACATTTCATCTGAATAATTAGACAGATAATACATTTTCATACCTCTGTCCCGAAAATACTTCAGCCATTTTTCTGTCACAGGATATGGAACAATTGTCTCACCAAAGTTTTCAAATACTTTTCGGATATCTGCCTCAATCTCAGGATCATTTTCTATAAAAGAAGCCAGCCACTCCTGCGTTGTATAAAGTCCTGAATCTCCTTTATCCCAATCATCACTTCGAAATACAGCATCAGCCACACGATCATACATATCCCCCTCATAACCAAGATTATGAAGATAATCTTCCCACGCAAAATGAATCAATACATTTCCAATATCAAAAATAACGGTATCTATATTTTCTGTCAGATAATTATTCATTATTTGTTGCTCCTTCTTTTTATATCTGCAAACTTGCAATTTATGTCTTTAATTTTTATGGATCACATCTGCAAACTGTGCATTTGCCGCCTTTGCAAGATCCGCAGGTAAAAGCGTCAGCTGCATACCAAGCTTTCCGCCACTGACATGCATATGATCCAGTTCTTTTGCATCTTCCTGGATCACAGTCGGAAATTGTTTTTTCATGCCAATAGCAGTGCAGCCACCACGCACATAACCTGTTACCTTTGTCAGTTCCTTCAAATGCAGCATTTCCAGCGATTTTTCACCAACTACTTTTGCTGCTTTCTTGAAGTCTATTTCTTTCTCGATCGGAATTACAAAGACATAATGACCACCACTTTTTCCTGTTGTCACCAGGGTCTTGTATACATATTCATGGGCGTACCCTAATTTATCTGCGGTTTCAATTCCATCAGTAAAATCGTCACATTCATATTCTTCATATTTATACGGAATTTTCATACGATCCAGCATCCGCATCGCATTTGTTTTTACTTCTTTTTTACTCAAGTCATTCACTCCTGTCTTAACTTGTACAGATCTGCATTAGGTCATACTTTAAGAGCAGACAATCGGAGTTCCAAGAGCCTCCAGCGGCACCAGTTTTCCTGTTTCATCTTTTGCATAAACATCCAGACGATTATAGAAAAGCGGCACATTTTCCTGCCCTATATATTTCAAAAAAGTTTCCATTACTAAATCCGGCTTTAAGTTCTGCTCGCTTCCCGTTGCCAGATAAAGATAGATGTAATCTTTTTTAATTTCCGAGCTATAAATCATCGGTTTGATATCAACTTCTTTTTCGCTCTTCTTTGTCTTCTTCCACACGAGAATCTGATCCTGGTCTAAAAATTTCATCCAGGCATCTTTCCATTCTTCTGGTATCTCTCTTCGAATTTCAGAACTTTTTGCAGATTCCAATAAAAATACCTGATAATCAGAAGCCGCCGTGATCGTCATACCACTGGCTTTTTTTTCTTCTGAAATCTGTACCAGACTAAGCAGTTCAATTCCTTCTACACTGACTGCATTCATACGTTTGACCGCTTCTTCTGAATCAATCGGCTCCGTCAGTTCAATATCCATATATTCTCCGTCACTGGTAAGTCCGATTCCAAGGGGTTGTGCAAATGACATGATCATATGCGGACTATAACCACCACTAAATGCAATCGGTATGTCTGCTCTTCGCATTACTTTTTGAAAAAAACGCATCACATCCAGATGTCCGATAAATTTCATATTTCCGAATTTGCGGAATTTAATTCTTGCCTTCAACACAGACACCTCCTCCCCATCTTGCTGCTCCACAGCCAGAACACTGCATTCTACAGTTCGGTGTGACCTCGCCTTTCATCGCACGCTCCCATTCTCTTCGAAGGAACTTTTTCGTCACACCAATATCTATGAAATCCCAAGGGAACACTTCGTCCTCACCGCGCTCCCGTAAATTATAAAATGCAATATCAATACCTGTATTTTCAAACGCCTGCATCCATTTATCATTATCAAACTGATCACTCCATGAATCATAAAGCGCACCCAGATGATACACTTCCTCAATCAGTTTACCGACTTTTCTATCACCTCGTGCCAAAATACCTTCCAGCACAGTTACCTCAGCATCATGCCAGTTATATTTCAGGCTCTTGCGATTGAGCTGATCTTGAAATGCATGTTTCACAATTGCTGCTCTTGCAATATACTCCGTGTTCGTATACATCGGTGCCCATTGAAATGGCGTAAACGGTTTTGGAATAAAGAAAGAGCTGCTGGCTGTGATCTGGCATTTTCCATTGCGCTGATCCTTCGGAATTTCATAATAACGTCTCGCGATTTTATCTGCCAGAACCGCAATTTCTTTCATATCTTCCTCTGTCTCTGTCGGAAGTCCTAGCATAAAATATAACTTCACCTTATTCCATCCGCCGTCAAATGCCTGTCCTGCACCGCCAAGAATATCTTCCTCCGTCAGTCCTTTATTAATAACATTTCTCATGCGCTGGGAACCTGCTTCCGGCGCAAATGTAATGCTGCTTTTTTTCACATCCTGTACACGCTCCATAACGTCCAGGGAAAATGCATCAATACGAAGAGACGGAAGCGAAATATTAATTCCTTTTCCTTTGAATTCATCAATCAGGAAGTTTACAAGCTCCTTTAACTGACTATAATCACTGGAACTCAAAGAACTTAAGGAAATCTCCTCATGCCCTGTGCTCTTTAACATCTTATAAGCATATTGTTTTAAAACTTCAACATCCTTTTCACGTGTCGGACGGTATAACATACCGGCCTGACAGAATCTGCATCCTCTAATGCATCCTCTCTGAATCTCAAGAACTACTCTGTCCTGTGTAGCTCGGATAAATGGAACAACTGGATTTTCTGGATAAACTGCCTCGCTCATATCCATGACCAACTGTTTTTTTATCTTTTCTTTTGCATTCGGATGATTTGGCACAAAGGAAGCAACTGTACCGTCTTCTTTATAACTCACATCATAAAATGCCGGCACATAAATCCCTTCCACCTTTGCAGCCTCAGCAAGATAATCCCACCGACTTCCGCCTTTTTTCTTATTCTCTTTATAAATATCTAACAATTCATCGTAAACAGTTTCTCCTTCACCCATATAGAACAAATCAAAAAACTCCGCAATTGGCTCAGGATTATAAGTACACGGACCTCCTCCAATTACAATTGGATCTTCTTCAGTCCTGTCTTTTGCATGAAATGGAATACCACTCAAATCCAAAATCTGCAAAATGTTCGTGTAACACATCTCGTACTGAATGGTAATACCAAGAAAATCAAAATCCTTCACTGGATCTTGGGATTCCAATGCAAAAAGTGGAATATGTTCCTCACGCATTACCTTGTCCAGATCTGTCCACGGGGAATAGACACGCTCACACCACACATCCTCACGGCGGTTGAACATGTCATAAAGAATCTGAATGCCGAGATGTGACATTCCAATTTCATATACATCCGGAAAACACATTGCAAATCGGATATCAACCTTGTTCGGATCTTTCATAACTGAGTTATACTCGCCACCGATATAGCGGGCAGGCTTCTCTATTTTTAATAAAATATCATCACTTAAAGCTAATTTTCTCATTCTTCCTCCATTAAAAAACTCCATTTCAGAGCATATATCATTTATCATATCCTTTTTATCTAAAAAAATCAATTACTCTGCAAACACATTTCACTTTCTCTATGTACTTTCTTTCGCACAAAATAGAAACAAGCTACCTGCATTACAATCGTAATAGCCCAGGAAGCAGGATAAGATATAAATAAAAACGGTAAAGATCGATAATGTGGAAATAATCCAAACACCCAAACAATTCTTGTTCCTACTGTGCCAATTACTGAAAGAATCATCGGAACAGTAGAACGATCCATACCTCGAAGTGCTCCCGGAAAAAGATCCATAATCCCACATAAGAAATAAGTCACAGTCGTATATGCAAATATGTCTACACCGCAACGTATTACTTCTGGTTCTTTCGTATACAATTGCATAATTTCTGCTCCGAACAAATAAACGCCTCCACCAAGTAGCATGGAAATAATGACTGTTAACATCAGACATTCTGCTAAAATCTTATCCATTCTCTTTAGTTTTTGAAGTCCGTAATTCTGGCTTGTAAAACTCATACACGCCTGAGTTACTGCATTTACTGACACATACAAAAATCCAAAAATATTATTTGCAGCTGTATATCCCGCCATTGTTGTCGAACCAAAGGAATTCACAGAAGATTGTAAAAGTGCATTTGATAAATTAATTACCATACTCTGGATTCCCGCCGGAATACCAACCTGGCAAATTGGTTGCAAATATTCTTTCTTAATACGCAATTTTGAAAAGTTCAACTGATAACTACTCGTGGTTCTGCAAAGACAGGACACAACTAATATACAAGAAATGCATTGTGATGTTACAGTTGCAATTGCAACTCCTGCAACATCCATATGAAATATAATAACAAGTATCATATTTAGACATGCATTTACCAAACCTGAAATAATCAGGAAAATAAGCGGACGTTTCGTATCTCCAACCGCCCGTAAAATAGCCGCTCCATAATTGTAAAGCATAAAAAATGGCATACCCGTAAAATAAATTTTCATATAAAGTGTTGCCTGTTCAATAACATCAGAAGGAGTTCCCATAATCTCCAAAGCCAGTCTTGAGAAAAATAATCCAACAAAAATCATCACAATACCACTGACCAATGCAAACGCCATCGCTGTGTGAACTGTCTCTGACATTTCCGTTTTCTTACCTGCAGCATAATAACGAGCTGACAGAACATTTGCCCCAAGCGAAATTCCGATAAATAAGTTCGTAAATAGATAAATCAGTGCTGTCGTTGCGCCAACTGCTGCCAGAGACTGACTTCCACTAAATCTTCCCACTACTACAATATCTACTGCATTAAACATCAACTGTAACATGCCCGATAGCATCAGTGGTAATGCAAATGATATTAACTTATCCATAATTGACCCATTACACATGTCAATTTCATATTTATTATCCTTACTCATTTTTCTTTCCTTCATACTTTTATATGGCTCAGAAAAGACAGTAAAGTAATTTCATATTACCTTACTGCCTTTTTCATTTTAATTCATCACAATTTTCGTAAATGCTATTCTCTTGTTGCCATAGCCTCCTGAATCTGTTTCTCACAACTTCTCATTGCCAGAATTGTCTTTTCAAATAATTCGTCTAATCCCCATCCAAGATTCTCTGCGCCCTGACGGATAACATCTCTGGAACATCCTGCCGCAAATTTTTTATCTTTAAACTTTTTCTTTAAGCTTTTTACTTCCATATCCATAACACTTTTTGACGGGCGCATCAACGCTGCTGACCATATCAGACCAGTCAATTCATCTGCCGCATACAAAACCTTCTCCATCTCAAGCTCTGGTTTTACATCACAGCATATTCCATATCCATGAGAACAAATAGAATAAATCATATCGTCTCCTACGCCACCTTCTTTTAATAATTCCGGTGCTTTTACGCAATGCTGATCTGGATATAATTCAAAATCAATATCATGAAGAAGTCCAACCTGTCCCCAGTATTCTTCCTCTTCGCCATATCCAAGTTCTTTTGCATACCAGCGCATCACACCTTCTACTGTCAATGCATGCTGAATATGAAATGATTCTTTATTATACTTTTCCAATAATGTAAGCGCCTGTTCTCTTGTAAGTTTACTTGTTCTCATCTTGTGTACTGCCTCCTGTCTTTTACTCTGTTGTAGCTGAACTATTTTTATATTTCTCGACATCTTTTGCCCAGAAATCTATATATTTCCCTCCATTCTGTAAAGTAACACCTTTTGCTTTTGCCATCTCCGAAACTGTTACAAGCTGATATCCTGCCTCTTCCAGTTGTGGAATCAGTACAAGGGCTGCATCTACTGATTCTGTATGAATATCATGCATCAAAATAATATCTCCATCCTGAACATCTTTCATAACCGTATCTATTGTAGACTGTGCATTTCTCGTCTTCCAGTCCAAAGTATCGATGCTCCATAAAATCATAGGCATTCCTACAGAAGCTTTTACAGTAGAATTAATTGCACCGTACGGAGGTCTCATTACCGTCGCAGTTGCACCTGCTGCTTTTTGGATCAGACTGTTCGTAGTCCCAATCTGATTCGCGATCTTATCAGCACTCAATTTTGTAAGCTGCGGATGATCATAAGAATGATTTCCCAGTTCACAGCCAATCTCTTTCATCTTTTTTACAAAAGCTTCTTTTCCAGGTATATTCTTTCCCTGCATAAAGAATGTCGCATGCGCATTGTATTTTTCCAATTGCTCTAACAATTCTCCTGTTCTCTCACCCGGTCCATCATCAAAGGTCAATGCTACCATAGGTTTGCTTGCATCTATACTGGTTTCTTCTCTGGATTTTAATTTTCCTTTCTTTGAGAATTTGCATTTTGTCAGTCCAATCTTAACTTCCCCTGTTGCCATAATTCCATTCTCATCAAAATAATATTCGGAATTTTTTATTGTCTGCCAGCCAGTCACAGCAGCCCCATTCTCTCCAAGATAATATGTGCCACCATCTGTCTGCTTCCAGCCAGTCTTCATCACTCCTTCTTTATTGAAAAAGTAAATTGCATTATTGATTGTCTGCTTTCCAGTCACTTTCTTTCCTTCTGCATCAAAATAATACGTCTTTCCCTTAGAAACGACAAAATCACTCATCACATATGTACCATCATATTTTTTGAATTTGTCCCCATCCCAGGTTCCCGTTGGATTTGCTACAGTAAACGTAGAATTTTCAACAATCAGTCTCACCTTATGCTTCCATTCACCAGAAAGCTTTTTTTGAATATCCGAATTCATCTTAATCTTGATCGTATATTTTCCTTCAGTATCAGTTTTCGCATCTGTAGATATCTCATAATTTTTACCGTCACGGAGTTCCTGCATAAAATCTGCCACACTATATCCTTTTTTCTTGTCCAGCCAGATTCTTGCAGCTTTTTTCTCATTCTTTGAAGTCACGGTCACCGTTAAATCAGTCTGCTCATCACTGTTCTGCAGGATCTTCACCTTATCGGCTTTCATTGTGACTTCCGTCTTCACGCCGATCACTCCTGCCAATTTCAGAATACCTGCTAACAAAAGACATGCCAGCACAATCATTCCGGTCATTATAATCTTCCGGTTTCTTTTTCGGGCACGTCTTCTCTTCTTAAGACTTTTTGATGAACCATGCCTGTCTGAACTCTTTTCCTTACGTCTGTTTACATGTCTTTCACCACTTGCATGGCTCGTGTAACTTGCATGACTCGTGTAATTTTCGTGACTTAGCCAGTCATCATCTAAATCAACATCACCCGAATCATCTACATTGTCAAAATCTATGTAATCATCATCGTCATCTCCATCTATATCCCATTCATCTTCTGAGATATACCTGTCATCTCCATCTATATCAAATTCATTGTCTCGGAACTTACTCATACGTACTTTTTCCCCGCTTTTCTTTTTATATTCTCAATTAAGTATATCTCAGTTCGACATTTTTCTCAACGGAATAGTTATTAGGATTTTATTAAGGTTTTATTACAATTTATTACAATCTATTACAATAATTTCCAAACTTCCTGTATATCCATGTCTTCTATAATTTTTTCTGTAATTACACTGCTGCTCATATGAAATATTTCCTGGTTCTGCTTATCTAATGTCAAAAAAGCAACAAATATTAATATACACAAAAAAAGGCGGATTCCAAACGTTCCGCCTTTTGTATCTTCTGCTGACTCATCGTCTACTTTCCCATACAGATAATGATATGTATTCCCATATCTTGGATGTACCGCCGGCATGATTCTTTTATCACTGTATAAAGATCTTGTCTGTTCCAACAGTTCACGTCTGCGTCTTTCTGCATCATTCATATTTTGCTCCAACTACATTTATATCTTTTCTTCAATCTATGAACATGCCTGCTTTCCTATACCTGCTACGCAACGATTTTCTAAATATTCGATTTTTATTTCTTTAATAATTGATTTGTAATATCTTCCCACGTAATTCCTTTTTCCACCATCAATACCATCGCATGATAAAGGAAATCTGCCAGTTCTGATTTTAATTCCTCCGGATTTGGATTCTTAGAAGCAATCACGATTCCTGTTGCTTCTTCTCCAATCTTCTTAAGGATCTTATCCTGCCCCTGCTCAAAAAGATAATTTGTATAAGAACCTTCTTTTGGGTTGCGTTTTCTATCAATCACTGTCTGATACACATGTTCCAACACCTGAACAGGATTTTTCTCACTACTGTCAGAACCAACAATTGGTTGAAAAAAGCACGTCGGATTTCCAGTATGACAAGCCGCCCCTACTTGATCAACTTTTGCAAGGAGTGTATCCAGATCACAGTCAATCGTAAGCGACTTCACATATTGAAAATGTCCGCTCGTCTCGCCTTTCAGCCAGAGCTTCTGTCTGCTTCTGCTAAAATAATTCATCCGCCCTGTCTTAACCGTCTGATTAAATGCCTCTTCATTCATATAAGCTAACATCAAGACTTCACCGGATTCATAATGCTGTACGATGACCGGGAGCAGTCCCTGCGGATTCTTCTTAAACTGCGAAAATTCCATAATACTTTCAAATGAAGTCATCTGAATATCTTCTTTTTCACAAAGTCCTTTAAAGGTATTAAAATCCATCTCCGGCTGACTGATATAGCGACCGGAAAGGCCTTTGACTCCTTCAGATTTCAAAATTTTAAATAATTCTGCTTCTTCCATCGTATCTGTTACGATCACACACGGAATATCTGTAACTGCCACTACCGAATTCAAATCCAGTCTGTGCATAAAAATTAACTCACTACAATTCTCTTCAATCAAATGCTGATGCTTGAACAGTCCATCAAAATCATCCAGGGAAACAGCTACCTTTTCTTTTCCGAAACGAGCAGCAGCCTCCGCCATCATGTCTGCACTGTCTGGTTTTGAAAAGTTCAAAATTGCTCTTTTTGCCCCTGAAAATAAAATTCTCTGAACATCTTCAATTCGTTTGATATTACCACCTGCGACCATTGGAATACTGATCACATTATGAATCTGCCTAAGCAGATTCAAAGCCGCCTCATGCTCTTCATCTGAATCCGACAGATCAAAAATCAGAATTTCATCTGCACCTCTGTCGCTGTAATGCTTTGCCAGTTCTACAGCATTATTTGCCAGAATCTCTCGGTCATTAAACCATTTTATCGCTTTTCCTCCCGCTATATAAATACATGGGATTAATTTTCTGTAACTCATATTGGTTTTTTTTCTCCTTTTACAGGCTTCCTTTTGTTGTCCACGCCTCATCAATACGTGGTTCTCGCATTGTTGCCATGTCGAGAGCTTTACCAAAGCTCTTAAACAGGGCTTCTGCCATATGATGATTATTTTCTCCATCCATAATTTTAAGATGAATATTCATCATTGCACTGTAAGATATAGCATAGAAAAACTCTTTGATCATCTCTGTATCTAGTTCACCGATATTTTCTACAGTAAATTCTGCATCATATTTTAAATAAGGACGGCCGGAGAGATCCACTGCACAAAGCGCCAGTGTCTCATCCATTGGAAGGATCATATGTCCGAATCTTTTAATCCCGGCTTTATCTCCTACTGCTTCCAAAATTGCCTGACCGATGACAATACCGGTATCTTCGATCGTATGGTGACAATCCACCTTCAAATCTCCATGAACTTTTACTGTTAGATCAAACAGTCCATGTCTGGCCATTCCATCTAACATATGATCAAAAAATCCAATTCCGGTATTAATATCGTTATTTCCAGTTCCGTCAAGGTTCAATGTCACTTCTATATCTGTTTCTTTTGTCGTACGTGTTTTTGTTGCTATTCTTGCCATATCTTATATGCCTCCTGACTCTTATTCTTCAAAACGGACTTTGATTGAATTTGCATGTGCTGTCAGATGTTCTGCTGTTGCAAATGCTTCAATATCCTCATGAATTGCACGAAGTGCATTCTCTGAATAAGAAATAATACTTGATTTTTTTACAAAATCATCTACAGAAAGCGGGGAGAAGAATTTTGCTGTTCCGTTTGTCGGAAGGACATGATTTGGTCCTGCAAAATAATCTCCGAGTGGTTCACTCGCGTATTCTCCAATGAAAATAGCTCCGGCATTGCGGATCTTGGTCATAACATCAAACGGATTCTTTGTCTGGATCTCCAGATGCTCTGAGGCAATCTCATTTGCCGTCTCAATTGCTTCATCCATAGTATCTGTAACCAATATGTATCCATAATTGTCGAGAGATTTCCGAATGATCTCGCCACGAGATAACTCCTGAATAAATTTATCTGTCTCATCTGATACCTTCTTAGCAAGTTCTTCGCTCGTTGTTACAAGAATTGAAGAAGCAAGCTCATCATGCTCAGCCTGAGACAAAAGATCTGCTGCTACAAATCTCGGATTTGCAGTCTCATCTGCAATGACAAGGATCTCACTTGGTCCGGCAATGGCATCTATGCTTACATATCCATAAACAGCCTTCTTTGCAAGTGCTACATAAATATTACCAGGTCCTACGATTTTGTCAACTTTCGGGATACTCTCCGTTCCATAAGCAAGTGCTCCGATTGCCTGTGCTCCACCAACTTTATAAATTGCATCGGCACCTGCCTCTTTTGCTGCAACTAATGTAGTCGGTGTAACTTTACCATCTTTTCCCGGAGGTGTTACCATAATGATTTCCTCAACACCTGCTACTTTTGCAGGAACAACATTCATAAGCACAGATGAAGGATACGCCGCTTTTCCACCCGGAACATATACACCAACTTTCTGAAGAGCAGTCACTTTCTGACCAAGAATTGTACCGTCCGGCTTGCTGTCAAACCAGCTTGTCTGAAGCTGGTTTTCATGATAAATACGAATATTTACAAGTGCTTTTCGAATGATTTCCACAAGTTTTGGATCAACCAGTGTATAGGCCTCTTCAATTTCAGCCTCTGTTACTTTGATATTTTCAGCATTTAAATCTGCATTATCAAATTTCTTTGTATATTCGAATAAAGCCTTATCTCCATTTTCTTTCACATTTGCAAGAATCTCTGTAACTCCCTGTTCATATTGTCCGTAATTGTTCGGACTTCTTTTTAACAGATCTTCCAAAAGATTCTTTCTGCTATTTTCGTCTAATTTCTGTATTCTCATAGTGATATTCCTCCTAAACTCAAGACTTTCTATCAACTTTCTTATATTTTTATATCTGTGTGCGAAGCTTCATCAATAAGCTCTTAATACGCTCATTCTCCATACGCATACTGACCGGATTTACAATCATTCTTGCCGAAAGCGGGCATACCTCTTCCAGTACTTCAAGTCCATTCTCGCGAAGTGTTGAGCCCGTCTCTACAATGTCAACAATCACCTCTGAAAGTCCTACGATCGGTGCAAGTTCAATTGATCCATTTAATTTTATAATTTCTACAGTCTGATGCTTTTTATTATAAAAATAATCTTTTGCAATATTCGGATACTTTGTCGCCACACGAATCAGTTCATGAT
>CAKRCL010000046.1 GCA_934307335.1 uncultured Dorea sp.
AAATAAACGACCGTTTACATCTTAATAATAGTAAACGGTCGTTTATTTGTCAAGACTTTTCTTTTTGCTTATATTATTTTGCTTATATTATCTCTTTTTATAAATCAGAAGCTCCGGATTTTCACCATTCTTCTCATATGTACATACCAGAACAAAATCCATACTTGCCAGAATACCGAAACACCTGTCTCCTCCGAATTCAGACTCCAGTTGATTCCCCAGATAGGTTTTCTGATCATCAAGGAATTTCGCTTTTTGCCCATTAGGCAGAGTATATTCCAGATTCACATATTTCCCCACAAGTGCATTTAGTTTGTCTACCCTTGGAAGTCCGTCTATATGCAGATCATTTATTTCATTTATCAACTGCATTTTAAACTCTTCAAACTGCCCATTGTCACTAAGTTCCTCATATCTTTTCCAGTAATCCAACTTTGGAAGCATTTCTTTCAAATAAGATTGTGCCTGTTCTTCGGTAAAGTTTTCATTTACCATATTCTTTACACACACATCAATCAATTCATCCATATCATTATATGTGTATGTTCCATCTGCATAGCACCACTTACAATACTCCTCATTTAATGTGCCATCTTTATCACGTCCCAATATGGAATCATCATCGATTGGCATCCCGCAGCACTGACAGATCAGCTTTCTCGGTTCTCCCAAAAGCGTATTAATTGAAACATCAAATTCTTTCGATAAGAGCTTAAGTGTATCAGTATTTGGAACGGTATCTCCATTTTCCCAACGTGATACTGCCTGCCTTGTAACCATGATTTTATCTGCTAGCTCGTCTTGTGACATTCCTCTTTCTGTACGAAGTTTCAAAATAATATTTTTTGTTTCCATAGTCGTCACCTCCGTTATCTTTATCATATCGATAAATCTGCAGTCTGAAAAGCAACCTGCTGTTGCCATAAGCGCGCTCTTATTTCTAAAATACTATATTAATACCATTGGGTTCTATAATTTTCTGAACCAGTTCTTTACCAGTCATTGAAATCTTCTCATCAACACTTAGGTCGAAAGCAGTTGTCCCCATTACAACTATTTTTCCAGAAGCTCCTTTAGAAAAACCCAAATAAAGCAGGATATATCCTTTTTTCGAGAACATATCCTGCCTGATATTTTATGACCCCAACATCATTTTATCTGTTTACTTTTTATCCCGGGTTTCCATCAGAATCACTATTCCCGAACCGAATGTAATCTTTACTTCATCTTCTTCGAACTGATTGCTGACACACAGACTGTCATAAGGTGTGAGCTGATGATCATGAAGCGGATATTTGGCGCCTTCGATGCTCAAGCTGTAAATCTCCTGCCCTAATGGGAAAATTGAAAAATACGGTCCATATGCATCCTCGCGACGGATTACTGTGTCACCGCCGATCAGGCGAATCTTATTCTGGGAATCCAGAATGACCGCATCAACCCCCGCTTTAAATGGAATTGTGAGTGTCTGTACATTTGCCCACAGATGATCGATTCTTCCACCAGTCGCTCCGAGAATATAGATTTCACTGGCTCCAAGTGTCATTGCAAGGCGAATTGCAATCTCTGTATCTGATGCATCTTTTACCGGATTAAATTCGCGGATCGGAACTTTCGTCTCATTGCGGTAATAGTCTCCGATTTTCTGGTCTACGCTGTCGAAATCTCCAACAATATAACTTGGAAGTATCTTATGATGATAAAGAAATTCCATTCCCTTATCAACACCAATAATAAACTGACTGTCCAGTGTTTCAAGTTCTGATAATACAAATGCTTCCTCTAACTCTCCGCCACTTACAATCACAATTTTCTTACTCATAAGTCTTCAAAATCTCCATCATCGCTTTTGTATTTTCTGCCGGATCTCCCTTAAATACTGCTGAACCGGCTACAATAATATTCGCACCTGCATCCAGTACTTCTTTGACATTTGTCTGATATATTCCTCCATCAACCTGGATATCTACGGAAAGTCCCTGATCTGTGATCATTTTTCTCGCCTCACGAATCTTATCCAGAGATTCCGGAATAAACTTCTGTCCTCCAAATCCCGGATGTACACTCATGATCAGTAACATATCAATGTCTTTTAATAGATTCTCTACTTTTGAAACTGGTGTTTCCGGGCAGATAGAAAGTCCGACTTTCATTCCACACTCACGAATCTTTGCAATTGTAGCGTTCACATCTTCACAAGCTTCAAGATGAATCGTCACGATATCAGCTCCTGCTTCTTTAAAAGCCTCCACGTAACGAATTGGTTCCTGCACCATAAGATGTGCATCCATAACCTGGTCTGTTGCATTGTGGATGGATTTTAATACTGGCATTCCAAAGGAAATGCTTGGCACGAACATTCCGTCCATAACATCAAAATGCAGATATTTTGCACCATTATCTTCTGTAAGTTTCATCTGCTCTCCAAGAACTTTAAAATCTGCCGACAATATTGACGGCGCTAAAATGTAATCCATAACTAGTACCTCCTCTTATTTTTCAATTCCTCATATAACTCTTTATAATCTTCATACCTGACAGCATGGATTTTTCCTTTTTCGACGGCTTCTTTCACAGCACAACCTGGTTCATGAATATGATCACACCCGTTAAATCTGCACTGACCTTCATATGGTTCAAACTCCGGGAAATAATATTTCAGCTCTTCTTTTTCAAAATCATTCACATATAATGAACTGAATCCAGGCGTATCCATAATATAAGAATCTTCGCCGATCATAAATAGTTCTGAATGTCTTGTCGTATGTTTTCCTCGTTCAATCTTCCTACTGATACTTCCGGTCTCCATATTAGCGTCTGGATTTAATAAATTAATCAGCGAAGATTTACCAACACCGGAAGGTCCTGCAATTGCCGTTGTCTTTCCAGCCAGAAGCTTCCTTAATTCTTCAATATTCTTTCCTTCCTTTGCACTGACAAAAACGAGACTACAGCCACAGTTTTTATATATTTCTTCCAGTTCAGATAATTTTTCTTCCGAAGCGATATCTTCTTTATTGAAACATAAAATCACTGGTATCTCTTTTGTCTGCATCATAACTAAAAAGCGATCCAACAGATTAAAATGCGGACTTGGCTTTGCTGCTGCAAATACAACCAATGCCTGATCAATATTAGCGACTGCCGGGCGGATCAGTTCATTTTTCCGTTCAAGAATATCTACAATATTACCTGTCTTCTCTTCTTCGCTTAATAACTCAATCTCGACATTATCTCCTACCAGTGGTTTTTTCTTATCTTTACGAAAAATTCCTTTCGCTTTACATTCATAAACACCGGATTCTACTACATGAACGTAGTAGAATCCGGCAATTCCCTTTACTATCTTTCCCTGCATCTTCTTTCTATCCCTATTGCTGTTTTCCTTCATTGCCTGTGTTGTCACCACTATTATTGTCTGAAGGTTTCGGTCCACGACTCAGTACATACGTGATCGTACTTCCCTTGGCTACACTTCCTGATGATGGACTCATAGAGATAACTGTTCCTTCTTCATAGTTACTGCTATACTCATCTCTTTGCTTGCTTGCATTCAGACCATTCTGAGATGCCCATGACAACAGTTCTTCCTCATCCTGTCCAACGAAGCTCTGAATATTCACTTTATCCGTTCCACCGCTAAGCACCAGATTAATAGCAGTTCCTGCAGAAACTTTTTTTCCTGGTGTTACACTCTGAGAAATAACGCTTCCCTTGGCTACACTGTCATCATGCTGTGTACTTGTAGATCCAATTATAAGACCGGCTGCCTGAATTTCACTTCTTGCTTCTGCTTCAGACTTTCCTCGTACGTCCGGCACCGTCTTTTTCTCAGCACCTTTACTTACAATCATCTTAATCTCTGTATCTTTTGTTGCTTTAGAATTAGCTGCAGGAGTCGTACTGATAACATCTCCTTCAGCGATATTATCATCATACTGGAAATCTGACTCAATATTCTTAAAACCGGCTTTATTCAACTCGTCCCAGGCATCATCCTCACTCTTGCCTGAAACATCTGGTACTATAATCTCTTTTCCGACCAATGCAGAACTTACAATAACATGTACCGTAGAGTGTTTCTTTACTTTTGTTCCGGCTTTCGTCTTCTGCTCACTGACTGTTCCAGCCTCATATTTTTCAGAATCTTCTCTTGCATCAACTTTTATTTCAAGTCCCTTGTCTTTCAGCATTTTTGTTGCTTCTTCTTCTGTATAACCTACAATATTCGGAACCTTAACTGTATCTTTATCAGAAGAATCTTCTATCTTTGTTCCTGAACCGAATGATTTGAAAATGCCTGCTGCTTTACCAACTGTAAAAATCAGAATAAACGCAATGATAATCGCAACTACAATCATTAGAATCTTCATTACTTTATTCATACGTGGATTGACTTCATCACTGCCTTTTCCATCATCATAATCATCGTATTCATCATCATCGTCGTCATCATCATATTCATCATCGTAAGAATCATCACCGTAATCGTCATCATATTCATCATAGGAATTTCGGATATCATCTAATTCTTCATCTGTAATAATGACTGTATCTGCATTCCGAAGTGGAGGAATCACAACAAAATCCCCATCCGGATCCATCATGGATCTTTTCAGATCTTTGGTAAGCTCTGTTGTGCTTGCATAGCGTCTCTCGCTGTTCTTCTGTGTACATTTTAATATAATCTGTTCCAAACTATATGGAATATCCGGCGCATATTCAGACGGCGGTGTAATCTCCTGTTGGAGATGTTTCATAGCAACTTCTACCGTTGATTCTCCATCAAATGGAACTCTTCCTGTAGCCATCTCATATAAAGTAATACCAATCGAATAGATATCACTTCTTGCGTCACTATATCCACCTCTCGCCTGTTCCGGAGATGTATAATGTACAGATCCCATTGCATTTGAACTAATTGTATTAGATGTTACCGCTTTTGCAATACCAAAATCTGTCACTTTTACTTTTCCGTCTCTGGATATAATGACATTCTGCGGTTTTATATCACGATGTACGATACCAGCCGCATGAGCAGCACCAATACCATTACACATCTGAATCGCAATGCTGATAACTTCCTTATGTGAAAGTCTTCCTTTTTTTTCAATATACTCTTTTAAGGTGATTCCCTCAACTAGTTCCATCACCATATAATAAAGTCCTCTATCCTCACCGACATCATATACATTTACAATATTCGGATTCAAAAGTCCTGCCGCTGCCTGGGCCTCTGAATGGAATTTACGGACAAAATTCTCATCTTCTCGATATTCCTTTTTTAATACTTTAATTGCTACAAAACGATTCAGCATCGTGTCTTTTCCTTTATACACATCTGCCATACCGCCAGCACCAATCTTACTTAGTACTTCGTATCTTTTTCCTAATACAATACCATCCTTTACCATGTACTCACCTCATCTGCAAGCGGCTCAGCCAAAACAACCCCTATATTGTCTCTTCCGCCATTGCTGTTTGCTTTTTCGATCAACATCTGTACTGCTTCTACGATGTCTCTCGCTCCCTTTACAATATCAAACATATCTTCATCCTCAACCATATTACTCAGTCCATCGGTGCACATTAAGATGATATCTCCCTTTTTCAGCCGATATTCATAAATATCAGCCTCTACGTCTTCTTTCACTCCCATCGCCCTTGTAATAATGTTCTTATCCGGATGATTCTTTGCCTCTTCAGCTTTAATTCCTCCTAAACGGACCATCTCTTCTACAAGTGAATGATCCTTGGACAGCTGTTTTATCTTATCGCTGATCAGATAAAGACGACTATCACCTACATTAGAAAAGTATAAAGTATTTCCAATGACCGTTGCTGTTACGAGGGTTGTCCCCATACCTTCCAGCTTTACATCAGACTGTGCTGCCTGTATCAATTTGTGATTTGCTACTGATACAATACTTCTTAAGATTTCCTCTGGCTTGTCAAGTTCTGTCTTTTCCAGTTCTTCATGAATAACTTTCACCGTATATTTTGACGCAAAATCACCTGCTTTATGTCCTCCCATTCCATCTGCTACTACAAGCAGATTCGGGAATGGTCCCACAGGCTTATCCGTCACATAGACATAGTCCTGATTCATCTCTCGTTTTCGACCTACATCAGTCTTTGCATATATCTTCATCTGCTCTCTCCTCTTTTACACCACTGTAACGTCTTCTGAGCTGTCCACAAGCTCCATCTATATCGGAGCCTCTTTCCCTTCTAATAGTAACATTTATTCCGTTTTTTTCAAGTTTATTTTGAAATTCCATAGCTTTTTTGCCATCAGGCTTGCGGAAATCCCGCTCTTTAATCGGGTTCACAGGTATCAGATTCAAATGACAATTACGGTGTCTCAATATTCCCGTCAGTTCCTTGACATCCTCTGGCCCGTCATTCACTCCTGCAACCATGCTATATTCAAATGTAACTCGGCGTCCTGTCTTTTCATAATAATCATCACAGGCTTCCAGCACCTCTGACAGTTCATACTTATTGGCAATCGGCATTAACTTCTTACGCTTTTCCTGACTGGATCCATGTAATGATAATGCCAGTGTAATCTGAAATCCTTCTTCTGCAAGTCTGTGCATATTAGGAACTATTCCGCAAGTAGAAGCGGTAATGCTCCTCTGACTAATATGTAAGCCATGCTCATCACTGATCATATGTATGAATTTTACAAAGTTATCATAATTATCTAATGGTTCTCCTGTTCCCATAATGACAATATTAGACACACGTTCACCAGTCATCTTCTGAATCTGATAAACCTGTCTCAGCATCTCAGAAGTAGTCAGATTTCGCTCTAATCCATCCAGTGTTGATGCGCAAAATCTACATCCCATACGACATCCGACTTGAGAAGAAATGCATACCGAATTTCCATAATTATACTTCATTAATACACTTTCAATTCGATTCCCATCTTCTAATTCAAATAAAAATTTTTCAGTTGGATCGACCTGCGAAATTTGATGTGCGACTACTTTCACTTTCCGTATCTCATATTCCTCGTTCAATTTTTCGCGGAGAGATTTTGACAGATTCGTCATCTCATCAAAATTTTCCACTAGTTTTTCATGAAGCCAGGAATAAATCTGTTTTGCCCGAAATGGCTTCTCACCAATACTCTTTATCTCATTTTGTAGTTCTTCATAATTATAAGATACTATATCTTTCTTTTCCATCTATCTACTCCGTCCTACTGTCTTATGAACTCTGCAATATAAAATCCATCACCTGCATCATTGCCCGGAATCATCTGCTTTTCCCGTATTTTTTCAAAATCTGAAAAGTTTTCCACAAACCATGCCGTATTATCCTCGTTTTCTTCCCGATTGATCGTACATGTACTATATATTAACTTTCCTCCCGGTTTCACATAATTCTGAACGACTGTCAGAATTCTTCTTTGTAAAACTGCCAGATCTTTTGTCATCTCTAAAGTCATCTTACTCTTTAAATCCGGTTTCTTTCCGAGAATTCCAAGTCCTGAACACGGAAGATCAGCAATCAGAATATCTGCTTTTTTATAAGATTTCTCATTGTCTACTGTCGCATCTTGGCAAACCGCTTCTATATTATCAAGTCCACTTCTTTCGATATTTTCCTCAATCAAAGCAACTTTATAATCCGTCAGATCCCGAGCCTCTACATGTCCGCTTCCCATTAATTTTTCAGCAAGGTGAATAGATTTTCCTCCCGGAGCTGCACATACATCAATAATATAATCTCCTTCTTTTGGATCAGCCCATTCTGCCACCTGCATAGAACTGATGTCCTGAATATAAAAATACCCTTTTTGAAAAGCTGAAAGTCCTGCAAGATAATCATATTTTTTCAACTCATAAGCATAGGAAAGTGCCGGATGCTTCTGAAACTCTACACCATCTTTTTTCAATTCTTTTTCAAATTCTTCTTCAGATACTACCGCAGTATTACGTCTGACAGTCACTGGCCGCTCTTTTAGAAATGCTTCTCCCATCTTCGCTACAGTATCCATTTCGTATGTCCAGAGCCATTTTTCCACCATCCATATTGGCAAAGAATAACGCACTGACAAGTTCATCGTTTCGTCTGACTGGTCTGGATAGACAATCTGATCCAAATTTCGACTGATGTTACGAAGTACACCATTTACAAATCCTTTTAGATTCACAAATCCTTTTTTTACAGCCAGTTTTACAGCTTCGTTACACACTGCACGATCCGGAACCTGATCCATATATTTTAACTGATAAACTGAACTTCTTAAGATCGTGCGTATCACTGGTTTCTGTTTATTCACTTTTACTTTTGAAAATTGATTGATGATATAATCAATCTCTATCTGACGCTCAAGCGTGCCCTCCACCACTCGTGTGATGAATGCACGCTCTCTTTTTTCCAAATACTGATATTTATCAAGAACATTTTTCAGAGCAATATGGCTATACTCGCCATCTCTTGTAATCAAAAGCAATGTCTCCAGGATAATTTCTCTCTCATTTACCTGCATCGCCATGTATTTTTCCTCATTTCCATTATATTCAACCCTCGTTTGACGAACAATTAATCATCTCTTCTTGAACCTGTCAATAACAAGATTCGAAGAAGCTGTAAGATTGCTGATGCCGCACCTGCTACATATGTCAATGCTGCCGCAGTCAGTACTTTCTTCGTTCCCGAAAGTTCATCCGGATACAGCATATTACTCTCTCCAAGTATCTTCACTGCTCTTCTGGAAGCATTAAATTCTACCGGAAGCGTTACAATCTGAAACAACACTGCCAGAGAAAATGCTAAAATACCAAGATTTAAAAGCACCTGTGACATTTGGGAATTAAAAAATAATCCTAACAAAATCAAAGGCCAGGCAATTGTGCTTCCAAAATTCACAACTGGTACAAGTGCACCTCTTAGCTGCAACGGTACATATCCTACCTGATGCTGAATTGCATGTCCGCACTCATGCGCCGCAACTCCCACTGCTGCCACAGATGTCTTGCCATAGGTCGCATCAGAAAGGCGAAGAACTTTATTACGTGGATCATAATGATCTGTCAGATTGCCAGATATATGTTCTACCCGGACATCATAAATTCCGGCTCTTCGAAGTATCGTCTCCGCAGCCTCTCTTCCTGTCATACCAGAATGGCTTCTCACTCTGGAATATCTATTAAACGTAGCATTCATCTTTGCTGATGCAATCATACAGATGACCACACCAATCAGAACAAGTACATAGGTCGGATCCCACATTGAATAATACATAATCACTACCTCCTTTAGTCTTTAGGGGTATTATATATGAAAAAGACGCAAATTTACGTCTTTTCATAATTTCTTAACAATTTTTTAGAATTTCTCCATATTCCAGATGATTTCCTCGTAAAAATGCACCGGCATCCATACGTTTCTTTCCTTGAAGCTGAAGTTCTTTAACCTTCAAAAGTCCATCACCTGTCTGTACACAAAAGCTGTCTTTTTCGACTTTAACAACTGTTCCTGCTTCTTTTTCTGTATTTTCCGCAAGAACCTCTGCCTGCCACAGCTTAATAACCTTCTCATTCCAATGTGTATATGCACTTGGCCATGGATTTAATCCTCGGATCAGACGTTCAATCTGAACCGCTGAAGACTTCCAATCAATGTTGCCCAGGTTCTTATCCAACATCTGCGCATATGCAGTCGTAGTTTCGCCCTGTGGCTCCCATACAGCTGTTTTCTCCTCCAGCTTCTTTAATGTCTCCACACACAACTCGGCTCCTGCTGCTGCCAGTTTATCGTGCAGACTTCCACCAGTCTCATTTGGGTCTAATCGAATCTCGGTTTTCAATATCATATCTCCGGTATCCAGTCCCTCATTCATCTGCATGGTCGTCACTCCTGACACCTCTTCGCCGTCAATGACCGCCCATTGGATCGGTGCTGCTCCCCGATATTTCGGAAGCAGTGATGCATGAACATTAATACATCCATAAGGTGTCATCTCCAGAATCTCTTTTGGCAATATCTGACCAAACGCGATAACGACCATAATATCTGCATTATACTTCTTCAATTCTTCAATACATTCCGGCTCTCGGATCTTCTTTGGCTGATAGACTGGTATTCCATGTGCAAGTGCAGCTTCCTTCACCGGAGTATACTGCATCTTCCCGCCACGTCCTTTCGGCTTATCCGGCTGTGTCACAGCAAGCACTACTTCATGCCCGGCCACACAAAGTGCCTCCAGTGTTCCTACCGAAAAATCCGGTGTTCCCATAAATATGATCTTCATCTATGCTTCGTCCTCTCCATCTTCTACATTGTGAATACCACCCTGTGCAAGTTCCACGTACATCTTTCCTTCCAGATGATCGATTTCATGGCAGAATGCTCTTGCCAGAAGTCCTTCTCCTTCCATCTCAAACTCATTCAAATCTTCATCCAATGCCCGCACTTTCACATAATTCGGTCTTGTCACCAGTCCACATTTTCCCGGGACACTTAAGCATCCTTCTTCCCCTGTCTGTTCTCCGCAAGACTCTACAATCACAGGATTGATAAGAATGATCGGACCTTCTCCGACATCAATAACTACGATTCTTTTTAAAATTCCAACCTGTGGTGCCGCAAGACCAACACCCATAGCCTCATACATCGTGTCTAACATATCCTCGATCAAAATCTTTGTACGGATATTCATCTTTGTCACTTCTTTACACTGCTTGGTAAGCACATCATCTCCAAGCACTCTGATTTCTCTAATTGCCATTTTATTTTCCTCCTAATTTCAAGAATACTCCAACATTCTGATTCTAATTATCTTATGGATTCATATCAAACTGTATCCTCAAAGACTGAAATCCTCGATTAATCTCAATATATTTTTCCATCCGATCTTTTACAGCCATCAGAATTCTTTCATCTTCACTTTTTAAATAAATAACTTTGCGATAAATGTCATTAATCTTACCAATACTCGGGCTTGCCGGGCCAATAACTGACATCGGCGCATCTTTAGCTGCTCGCACCGCAAACTCTTTCAAATACCCGGAAGCTTTTGTAAGAAGAGCTTCGTCTGCTCCCGATACCAACACTGCCATAAGTCCAGCTGCCGGAGGATATCCCATCAGTCTCCGATACCGCATCTCTTCTTCATAAAAGCTCTCATAATCCTGCTTTGCAGCACTTACGATGCTGTAGTGATCCGGACTATAGGTCTGAATAACCACTTCTCCCGGCAGATCTCCTCTTCCGGCCCGGCCTGCAGCCTGCACAAGAAGCTGAAATGTACGTTCTCCGGATCTGTAATCATCTCCATAAAGAGACATATCCGCAGCCAGAATTCCGACCAAGGTAACTCCCGGAAAATCATGACCTTTTACAATCATCTGTGTTCCAATCAGAATATCTGCCTCCTCATTGGCAAATGCAGACAAAATCTTCTCATGTCCATCTTTATTCTTCGTCGTATCCAGATCCATACGCAAAACTCTTGCCTGTGGAAAACGCTTTTTCACCAGGTCTTCTACCTGTTGCGTTCCCATACGGAACCCTCCAATATATGGAGAACCACAAGACGGACATTTCCCTATCATCCGTTCTTCATGCCCACAATAATGACAGACCAATTTCCCTCCCCGATGCTCCGAAAGTGAAACATCGCAATGAGGACATTTTACTACATATCCACAGGACCTGCAAGACACGAAGCCTGCATATCCACGCCGATTAAGAAAAAGCATCATCTGGTGATGCTCCTTTAAACATTTTTCCATAAGCTCTGCCAGATGATCACTTAAAATACTGCGGTTTCCATTTCTTAATTCTTCCCGCATATCTACCGTATATACTTCCGGCATCATCTGTCTGGTAGCACGACTTTTTAATTCCAGCATCGTACAACTTCCACCCCGGCACCAGGAAAATGCTTCCATAGAAGGAGTTGCAGATCCAAGAACTACACTTGCCTGTTCAATCTGAGCTCTTTTGATTGCAGTCTCTCTGGCGTGGTATCTTGGTACCTGCTCACTTTTATAAGTAGGCTCATGTTCTTCATCTATCACGATCAATCCCAGATTTGCAAATGGTGTGAAAAGTGCTGATCTTGGTCCGATCATAACATCAACTTCCCCACGTCTGACCCGTTCCATCTGATCTGACCTTTCCCCTTGGGAGAGTCTGGAATTTAAAATAGATACACAGTTTCCAAATCTTGCATAAAAACGCATAACTGTCTGATAGGTCAGTGCAATCTCCGGGATCAACATGATCGCCTGTTTTCCCTGAGCAACTACCCGGCTTATCATCTCCATGTAAACTTCCGTCTTGCCACTTCCTGTCACCCCATACAAGAGATATGTTCCATAACGTCCCTGACTATAGTCATTCCAAAATGTATCAATTGCCTGCTTCTGTTCGGGTGTATGATTTAGCGGAACAGATTCCTTTTTACGATAATGCACTGGATTACGGAAATTCTCTTCCTCCTGAATCTCCAGTATTCCCTGCTCTTCCAGCGAACGAATGACGGAAAGTGTGACATTTAACTTCTTCGTAATCAGCTCATAATCCTGTTGTGGCTGATCCAAAAGTCCTGCTAAAAGTCTTGCTCGCGCTTTCTGATTCTTATGCAGGTAAATGTCTAACTGTTTTTTTCCTTCCATTTCATTTAGAAGAAGCTTTATCTTTCGCTTATGCTGAATCCGTTCCTTTTTCTTAATTGGAAGTACCGTCTTTAAAGCCTGAATCATCGTACCGCCATAGTATTCCCTAATCCATGCAGCAAGTGCAACCAGTTTTGACTCGATTGCCTGATGATTTTCTTCAATGCGAAGAACGGACTTGATTTTTGTAAGATCATAGTCAGCCTTTTCTGAAAATCCAATCAGATATCCATGCGTTTCTTTGTTCGCTTTTCCAAAAGGAACAACTACTTCCATTCCAACCTGAAGCACCCCCTCAAGTTCTGGGGGGATGCGGTACTGAAATACTTTATCTAATTTTTCATGCGTAATATCAATAATAATATCAGCGAACATTATTCTCCTTTAAGTTCTTCTAATACTTCTTTAATAAGGACACGTTCATCCATATCATATTTTACACCTTTGATCTCTTGATATGTCTCATGCCCTTTTCCTGCAAGCACAATAACATCTCCCGGCTGTCCATGTTCAATCGCATAACGGATTGCTTCTTTTCGGTCACATATGTCAATGTATTTTCCATCCGTCTTCTTCATACCTGTAATAATATCGTCAATAATTGCCTGAGGCTCTTCAAATCTTGGATTATCAGATGTAATAATCGTAAAATCAGACAGCTTTCCGGATACTTCACCCATCTCATAGCGCCTTGTCTTGGAACGGTTTCCTCCACAGCCAAATACTGTCACAATACGTCCCGGATTATAATCACGAAGTGTATGTAACAGGCTTTCCAAAGCCATAGCATTGTGCGCATAATCAATCATGAGTGTAAAATCATCCGATACCTTTACCATCTCAATACGACCTTTTACTCTGGCAACTTTCAGTGCAGCTTTTATCTTATCCACCGGCACACCAAAATGTCTGCACACCGCAATTGCAGTCAATGAATTATAAACACTGAACTCTCCCGGAATATCAATCTCTACATCAAAATCCATAAGTCCTGTCACATGGTACTGCACTCCAAGATATCCAGGTCTGGAAATATGCTTAACATCAACTGCACGAAGATCTGCTTTCTCACCAAATCCAAATGTCTCAATCTCACATGTAGCTCCTTTGAATACATCCGCAAACCACTGGTCATCTACATTTCCGATTCCTACTTTACACTGTTTGAAC
>CAKRCL010000047.1 GCA_934307335.1 uncultured Dorea sp.
CTGGAAGATCTGAAGAAGAAAGCAGGAGTCTCTGCAATGGATATCGCAAAAGGACTTCTGGATAACGGAATCCATCCACCTACAATGTACTTCCCGTTAATCGTACATGAAGCGCTGATGGTCGAGCCGACAGAGACGGAGTCAAAAGAAGTGCTGGATCATGCGATCGAGGTATTCCGTAAGCTTTATCAGGATGCGCTGGAAAATCCAGAGAGTCTGCTTCAGGCAACGGTGACAACACCAGTCACAAGAATGGATGAGGTTGAGGCAGCAAGACATCCGGTATTGAAATATGAGTTTGAATAAAATTCTGAAGAAGTAGTGGAGGAGTTATTTTACTCCTCCACTATAAGGCTAAGAATAAGGAGAATTATAACATGGGATATAAAAGTGATATTGAAATAGCTCAGGAAACTGAAATGCAAGTGATCAATGATATTGCAGATAAAATCGGAATTCCAGAAAAATATGTAGAAAATTACGGAAAGTATAAAGCAAAAATTGATTATCGATACTATCAAGAGGAACTTGTGAATCGCCCGGATGCAAAGGTGGTTCTTGTTACTGCAATTAATCCGACACCTGCTGGTGAGGGAAAGACGACTACAACAATTGGAGTAGCAGATGCATTGAATAAAATTGGAAAGAAAACGATGGTTGCGCTTAGAGAACCTTCTCTTGGACCGGTATTTGGTGTGAAAGGAGGAGCAGCCGGGGGCGGCTATGCGCAGGTCGTTCCGATGGAGGATATCAACCTTCATTTTACAGGAGATTTACATGCAATTGGCGCGGCAAATAATCTGATCGCAGCGATGTTGGATAATCATATTCATCAGGGAAATGCGTTAGATATTGATACGAATCGTGTTACATGGAGAAGATGCGTAGATATGAACGACCGCCAGCTCAGAGATATTGTTGACGGATTGGGCGTAAAAGCGAATGGAGTGACCAGACAAGATGGATTTGATATTACAGTAGCCTCTGAAATTATGGCAGTTTTCTGCCTGTCCAGTGATATTATTGATTTGAAAAACAGAGTATCAAGAATTGTTGTTGGTTATTCTAGAAGCGGAAAACCAGTAACAGCCGGAGATTTACACGCAGAAGGAGCTGTTGCAGCGCTTCTTAAGGATGCATTGAAGCCGAACCTGGTACAGACATTGGAAGGAACACCGGCCTTTGTACATGGTGGACCGTTTTCGAATATTGCGCATGGTTGTAATAGTGTGATCGCAACAAAAATGGGAATGAAACTGGCTGATTATATGATTACAGAGGCAGGATTTGGTGCAGATCTTGGTGCGGAGAAATTTATTGATATAAAATGCAGAATGTCAGGGGTACGTCCAAGTGCAGTGATTCTTGTGGCAACAATCAAAGCTTTGAAATATAACGGAGGGGTTTCAAAAACAGACTTGGCCGAGGAAAATTTGGAAGCGTTAGAAAAAGGAATTCCAAATCTTTTGAAGCATGTTGAAAATATTACACAGGTTTATCATTTGCCGGCGGTAGTTGCGATTAATAAATTCCCGACAGATACAGAGGCAGAATTAGCACTTGTAAGAGAAAAGTGTAATGAACTCGGAGTAAATGTTGCACTTTCAGATGTGTGGGCAAATGGTGGTGAAGGTGGAAAAGAACTTGCAAAAGAAGTTGTACGGCTTTGTGAAAAAGAAAGTAAAATGGAATTTACTTATGATACAGAAGTTCCGATAAAAGAGAAGATAGAAGCTATTGCAAAAAAAATCTATGGTGCAGATGGCGTAGATTATACTCCAAAAGCAAATAAGGAAATTAAAAATCTTGAAGAAATCGGTCTTGGGAATCTGCCTATTTGCATGGCAAAAAATCAGTATTCATTAACGGATGATGCAAAAAAACTGGGACGTCCAACAGGATTTCGCATTACTATTCGTGATATTACAGCATCAGCCGGAGCAGGATTTCTAGTTGCGTTGACAGGTGATATTATGAAGATGCCGGGGCTTCCGAAAGTACCGGTAGCGGAGAAAATAGATGTTGATGTAAATGGTGTGATTTCGGGACTTTTCTAAAGGTTCGGGAGGATATGAAATATGATGCTAGAAAAAAATACAATTGATTTTTTGGATATTCTTTCTTCATCAGCACCAGTGCCGGGCGGTGGCGGGGCGTCTGCTGCGGTCGGCGCATTTGGTGCGGCTTTGGGAATGATGGTTGCAAATCTGACTGTTGGAAAAAAGAAATATGCAGAAGTTGAAGAAGAGATTATAGAAGTGAGAGGAAAACTAGAAGTACTTCGAAATCGCCTTGTTAATCTTGTAGATGCTGATGCAGAAGCATTTGAACCATTGTCAAAGGCCTATGGTCTTCCCAAAGATACTCCTGAGCAAAAAGCGTATAAAGAAAAAGTACTGGAAGAAGAGTTATATCATGCAAGTGTTGTGCCGCTTCAAATTATGGAAACAATTATGGAATCCATGTCACTATTGAAGATTTTAGGTGAAAAAGGAAGTAAGATTGCAATTAGTGATGTGGGAGTAGGAATTTTATTTGCACAGGCAGCTCTAGAAGGCGCTTCATTAAATATCTTCATAAATACGAAGCTTATGAAAAATAAAGAACAGGCAGAAAAACTGAATCAGATCGCGAACCAGAAGATTGCTGAAGGCAGACAGATAAAAGATCAGGTTTATGCACACGTTTGTGCACAGATTAAAAAGTAAGACTGTGGGAAGGAGAACATCGTGGGTAATAGAATGTCTGGTAAAGAAGTGGCAGAGACCATGAAAGGATTATTAAAAGGCAGGGTGGAAGTGCTGGAAAAAGAAGGAATCACTCCATGCCTGACTATTATCCGGGTGGGAGCAAGAGAGAATGATCTTGCATATGAAAAAGGCGCGAAAAAGCGAATGGAGCTGATTGGGATTTTGTGTAAAGTTCTGGAATTGCCAGAAAATATTAGTCAGCAGCAATTTGAAGAAGCGTTTGCCAGAGTAAATGAAGATCCTAAGGTGCATGGAATATTATTATTTCGACCACTCCCAGAAGGACTGGATGAAGAGCCGATCAAGAAAATGATAGATCCAAAGAAAGATGTGGACTGCATGAGTCCTGTGAATATTGAAAAAGTATTTTCGGGAGATGCAAGCGGTAACGCACCTTGTACTGCACAGGCCGTTATGGAAATGTTACATCATTATCAAATCCCAATTTCCGGAAAACGCGTTACCATTGTAGGGAGAAGTATGGTGATCGGAAAACCACTTGCGATGATGCTGCTAAAAGAAAATGCAACCGTTACAGTTTGCCATACAAAAACCAGAGATTTGCAACAAGAGTGTAAAAAGGCAGAAATTCTTGTTGCATGTGCCGGTAAAGCAAAAATGATCACAAAAGATATGGTAGATCCGGAGACGGTGGTTGTAGATGTAGGCATCAATGTAGATGAAAATGGGAAGCTATGTGGTGATGTGGATTTTGAAAATATACAGGAAATTGCTTCTTATATAAGTCCGGTTCCTGGTGGAGTAGGAAGTGTTACAACATCGGTATTAGCAGAACATGTGATAAAAGGAATCGAATATTAAAGTGATAAAATCAAATATGATAACCGTATATTCTATAGTGGATATACGGTTTGTTTGTTAAGAAAAGAACGAGATGTACTGCGTAATGTACAAGAAAATATAACGTAGCACTGGAAAAAATATTTTTTTTCTTGTATAGTATAAAAAGAGTAAAAAGGAAGGAAGGATAAAAGGATGTCATTGTTAACATTTAAAGGTGGAGTTCATCCGAATGATGGCAAAAGTCTGGCAAAAGATAAGGCAATTGTCGAAATAAAGCCAAAAGGTGATCTGGTATATCCGATGTCACAGCACATTGGTGCTCCGGCAGTCCCGATTGTGGCAAAAGGCGACCATGTTCTCAGAGGGCAGATGATTGCTGAAGCAGGTGGATTTGTATCAGCGCCGATTTATGCATCAGTATCAGGAACAGTCAAAGCAATCGAGCCGCATTTTACACCGGCTGGCTCCAAAGTCAACAGCATTGTGATTGAAAATGACGGAGAATATGAGGAAGTAGAATATAGTACCCAGAAGGCGGTGTCTGAGATGTCAAAAGAAGAAATTCTAAATGCAATCGGAGATGCGGGTATTGTAGGTATGGGTGGTGCAGGATTCCCTACGAAAGTAAAATTATCACCGAAAGAACCAGATAAGATTGATTACATTATTGCGAACTGTGCAGAATGTGAGCCGTATATCACAGCGGATTACCGACAGATTTTAGAACACGGCGAAGAACTGGTGGAAGGGATGAAGATTATCCTTCGTTTGTTTGATAATGCAAAAGGGCTTTTTGGAGTAGAAGATAATAAGCCGGATTGCATTGAAAAATTAAAAGAACTGACAAAAGATGAGCCTCGTATGGAAGTTTTGAAGCTTCAGACGAAGTATCCACAGGGTGGAGAACGTCAGCTTATTTATGCAACAACCGGGCGTGCGATTAATTCATCAATGCTTCCGGCGGATGCAGGATGTGTAGTTGACAACGTAGCTACAATATCTGCAGTTTATCATGCGGTCGCAAAGGGAGAGCCTTCTATGGATCGTATCGTAACTGTCAGCGGAGATGCAATCGAAGAGCCGGGTAACTTTAAGGTACCTTTTGGTATAAATCATGCAGAGCTTATTGAAGCTGCCGGCGGTTATAAGAGTGAACCAGAGAAAATAATTTCCGGTGGTCCTATGATGGGATTTTCTATGTTTACGGTGGATGCTCCGGTGACTAAGACATCTTCATCAATTCTTTGCTTTACAAAAGATGAAGTTTCAAAATTCGAGCCGACGGCATGTATTAATTGTGGTCGTTGTGTAGAAGTCTGTCCAAGTCGTCTGATTCCATCAAGACTTGCAGATTATGCAGAACACCATGATGAAGAAGCATTTACGAAGCATGAAGGTCTGGAATGTATGGAATGTGGTTCCTGTAGTTATGTCTGCCCGGCAAAACGACAGTTAAAGCAGGCCATCGGTTCCATGAGAAAAACAGCACTTGCTAATCGTAAGAAGAAATAACTAAGAAAGAATAAGAGGTGAATCAACGTGGGCGATCACACATTAAAAATGTCATCATCACCGCATATTCGTGATAATATGACAACAAGCAAGATTATGCTCATGGTAGTAATTGCACTGCTGCCAGCATCTGCGTTTGGTATTTATAATTTTGGAGTTCCGGCGCTTATTATGCTGATTAGTACAACTGTCTCAGCGGTACTTACAGAGTATATTTATGAAAAACTTATGCACAAGAAATGTACAATCGGAGATTTTAGTGCTGTAGTGACAGGACTTCTCCTTGGACTGAATATGCCACCTACAGCACCATGGTGGATGGGAGCACTCGGAAGTGTATTTGGTATTCTGATTGTAAAACAGCTTTTTGGAGGACTGGGACAGAACTTTATGAACCCGGCACTTGGAGCAAGATGTTTTCTATTGATTTCTTTTACAAGTCAGATGACAACTTTTGTTTATGACGGAGTAACAGGAGCAACACCGCTTGCGCTTTTGAAATCTGGAAAAGCAGTAAATTCTATGGATATGTTGGTAGGTACAATTCCGGGAACAATCGGTGAGACTTCAGTGATTGCAATTATCATTGGAGCAATCTTCTTAATTTTAATGGGAATTATTGATCTTCGTATTCCGGGTACATATATTGTGACATTCGTTATCTTTATTGGTATTTTTGGACATTTTCAGAATCCGGATGTCGGTTTCTTTGATGCACAGTATATTACAGCACATCTTTGTGGTGGCGGATTGATGCTTGGTGCATGGTTCATGGCGACAGATTATGTAACATGTCCGATCACGCCAAAGGGACAATACGTATATGGAATCCTGCTTGGAATCCTGACTGGATTATTCCGATTATTCGGTGGTTCGGCAGAAGGAGTATCCTATGCAATTATTATCAGTAATTTATTTGTACCATTGATCGAGAGAGTGACTCTCCCAAAACCATTTGGTAAAGGAGGAGAGAAATAATGAATAAGATATTGAAAAATACATTGATTCTGACAGCGATTACTTTAGTTGCCGGACTTGGACTCGGTCTGGTTCATGAGATTACATTGAATCCGATCGCACAGGCGCAGGAGAAGGCCAAAAAGGAAGCTTGGCAGGCAGTATTTCCGGATGCGAAGCTTGATGAGTTCAAAGAAACGGATGTTGACGAGAAAGCAGCAAAGACAGCAATCAAAGATCTGGGTGTGAATGCATCCATCAATGAAGTCTGTACAGTCGGTGATGAAGGATATGTTATCACTACAACTGATAAAGATGGATATGGTGGAGATATTCAAGTCAGTGTCGGTATCAAATCTGATGGAACAGTGACCGGTGTTTCTTTCCTTTCAATCAGCGAAACAGCCGGACTTGGAATGAAAGCAAAAGAGTCATCTTTCTATGAGCAGTATGTTGGAAAGAATCCAACAAAGTTTGTAGTTTCCAAAGACGGAGGAGACGGTGAGCAGATTGATGCCTTAAGTGGAGCAACCATTACATCAAGAGCAGTGACCGGAGCTGTCAATGCGGCCCTTGGCTATTATCAGAATGCATTTGGACAGGGAGGTAATTAGAGATGAATAAATGTACGGAAAGAGTTTATAATGGACTGATTAAAGAAAATCCTACTTTTGTTCTGATGCTTGGTATGTGTCCGACGCTTGCAGTTACAACATCTGCAATTAACGGAGTAGGTATGGGACTTTCCACAACTGTTGTATTAGTTCTTTCTAATATGTTGATTTCTATGCTTCGTAAGATTATACCAGATTCAGTCAGAATGCCTGCATTCATTGTTGTTGTTGCATCATTTGTAACAATTGTACAGTTTTTATTAGAAGGATTTGTGCCGAGTCTTTATGATTCACTTGGTCTTTATATTCCTCTGATAGTTGTAAACTGTATCATTCTTGGGCGTGCAGAAAGCTATGCATCAAAGAATCCGGTTCTGCCATCTATCTTTGATGGAATTGGTATGGGACTTGGCTTTACATTTGGACTTGCATGTATTGGTATTGTTCGTGAATTTATTGGAACAGGAGCAATCTTCGGAAAACAGATTCTTCCGCTTGCGGATATTGCAGCCGGACAGGGAGGATATGTTCCGGTTACAATTTTTATTCTGCCACCGGGAGCATTTCTTGTTCTTGCATTTTTGGTTGCAGCTATGAATAAGATCAGAAAGAATGCAGAAAAGAAAGGCAAGAAAATTGCAGAGCCACAGGGATGCTGCTCAGATTGCGCTGGATGTGCAGGATGTAGCGGAAAAGTATTTCCAACAGGCGATGAAGAATAGGAGGAGTGCAGAGTATGAAAACACTATCAGAATTATTGATTATTGCAATCGGCTCAGCTATTGTAAATAACGTTGTACTCAGCCAGTTCCTTGGAATCTGTCCATTCCTTGGAGTATCCAAAAAAGTTGAGACAGCTACAGGTATGGGAGGAGCAGTTGTATTTGTTATTACACTTTCTTCCTTATTGACAAGTTTGATTTATAAATTTATTCTCGTCCCATTAGGATTTGAATATCTGCAGACGATTGTATTTATCTTATTTATTGCGGCACTGGTTCAGTTTGTTGAGATGTTCCTGAAAAAAGCGATGCCGTCACTTTATCAGGCACTTGGAGTATATCTTCCACTGATTACAACAAACTGTGCGGTTCTTGGTGTAGCACTTACAAATGTGCAGAAAGATTATACAATTTTAGAAGGCGTTGTAAATGGTGTTGGAACATCTGTTGGATTTTTGATTGCAATCGTAATCATGGCAGGTATTCGTGAAAAAATTGAGTACAATGATATTTCAGAGTCCTTCCAGGGGACACCAATTGTCTTGCTTACAGCATGTCTTATGGCAATTGCGTTCTGTGGATTTTCAGGACTGATATAGGAGGGGATAGACAATGAATATTACAGCTGTTATTATTGCTGCCGTAATCGTAGGTGGTACGGGCTTGTTCATTGGAGTATTCCTTGGACTTGCCGGAAAGAAATTTGCGGTTGAAGTAGATGAAAAAGAAGAAGCAATTCTTGGAGTTCTTCCGGGAAATAACTGTGGAGGTTGTGGCTATGCCGGATGTTCCGGACTTGCCGCTGCAATTGCCAAGGGCGAAGCGGAAGTTGGAAGCTGTCCGGTAGGAGGTGCTCCGATTGCAGCAAAAATCGGAGAGATTATGGGTGTAGACGCTGCGGCTCAGGTACGTGAGGTAGCATTTGTGAAATGTGGTGGTACATGCGAACTGGCGTCAAGTAATTACGAGTATCATGGAATTGGCGATTGTGTTATGGTCAATATGATGCAGAATGGCGGACCAAAGACATGTACATTTGGATGCCTTGGAGAAGGTACATGTGTGAAAGCCTGTCCGTTTGATGCGATCCATATTGTAGATGGAGTAGCACTTGTTGACAAAGAAGCATGTAAGGCTTGTGGCAAATGTGTTTCTGCCTGTCCTCGTAAATTGATTGAACTTGTGCCTTATGCTCAGGAACATCTTGTGAAATGTAATTCCAAAGATAAAGGAAAAGATGTTATGAAGGCATGCAAAGTTGGTTGCATTGGCTGTAAGATGTGCGAGAAAGCATGTGAGTTCGATGCGGTAAAAGTTTTGGATAATGTTGCGCATATTGATCCTGAAAAATGTACAGGATGTGGCGCTTGCGCAGAAAAATGTCCGAAAAAAGTAATTCTTTAAAGATATAGTTTTGAGGATAATCTAAAAAATGAAAGTAGACTTTAGAAAGAGATTTCAAGAAGGACGAAAGCTGTTTTTAAAAGATCAGAAACAAGCAAAATGGGCGGTACTTTTCGTATTCGCCTATTTTGTGTTACTTAGAAGATTTTTTATTACAACATGTCCGACAGTGCTGTTTACAGGACTTCCTTGTCCGGGCTGTGGAATGACAAGAGCATTTGTAAAGCTGTTACATTTGGATTTTGTCGGAGCATGGACGATGCATCCTTTTATTTATCCTTTTTTATTTTTTCTTATCTGGTTTGGAATTCGAAGATATGTGTTAGGAATTGCAGATACAGAGAAAGTCTGGAAAATCGCAGCGTTGATTGCAGTGCTGATGATTGTGTTTTATATATGGCGGATGCTCCGGTATTTCCCGGGAGATCCGCCAATGAGTTATTATTATGGAAATGTGTTATTGAAGGTTCGACATATTTTACAGCATATTTTTGAATAAATTATTTTAAAAAGTTTTTTGTGTAATGGACTTCATTGTCGTTGGTGATAAATATAGCATCTACATTATCTAACTGATCTATCAGGCTGCTGGCTGCTTCATAGCCCATAAGATAACAGGTTGTGCTAAGGGCATCAGCAGTTAGAGAAGAGTTAGTGATTATGGTATCACTATATAAAGTGTTTTCACACGGATAGCCAGTGCGTGGATCAAGAATATGATGATAAATTTTCCCATCTGCTTCAAAATAGCGTTGATATATTCCGGTTGTAACGACAGATTTATCAGCGACCTTAATGGATGTGATTGGTTCACCTGTTTCAGCAAAAGGTTTTTGAATTCCGATATTATACTTGGAACCATCAGTCTTAGAGCCAATAAGAAGGACGTTGCCTCCAAGATCAATTATAGCATGCTTTACACCGTTTTCTTTTAGATAGTCTTTGATGCGGTCTGCAATGTATCCTTTGGCAATTGCACCTACGTCAATTGCAGCATTGGGATCAAGAAGTTGCACGGTGTTTCCTGATATTGCGATGTTTTTATAATTTACATGGCTTAGAGCAGAAGTAATTGCATCGGCATCCGGAATGGTTCCTGTACCAGATGAGAAATCCCAAAGCTGGGAAACAGATCCGATTGTAATATCGAAGGAACCACCGGATAAGGCGCTGTAGTAAATCCCTTTCTGGATCAGTGTTGCAGTGTCTTCAGATACTGAAACGGGAGCGCCTCCGGCGTGGTTAATGTTGTAAATATCACTGCCTTCCACGTACATAGAGAACATGGTATCATATTTCTTGCAGAGTGTTTCAAGGCCATTCATAACATCTTCTTTTACCGGATCTAAAACCTGGACTTTGATGACTGTGTCATAAAGTGTGTCGGAATAAGAATAGTCTTTTTTATTAGGAATGCTACAGCCGCAAAGAAGTAAGACACTACTGATAAGGATGGCTGTTATTTTTTTAAATTTCATAATACACCTCGTTTTTGCTTTTCATAATTATCGTAATTATATCATGAAAAGCGGGATATGCAAAAAAAATTAGAAAAAAGATTCAATCGAACATGTGGTTGCATAGAGAACGCTCCTGTGCTAAAATAAGTATCGATAGAGAGGTATCGGATATGAAAGTGCGATTAAAGAAAAAAGATATTTTACTTATAATCATCATTCTTGTTGTGGCAGGGTTGTGTCTGTTACTTCATTCGATTGTCGGTGAGAAGAGTGCCGATTATGTTACTGTGAAGGTGAATGGAAAAGTGGAAGGTGTATATAGTCTTGCAGATGATCAGGAGATCAAGCTGAACAGCGGGAGCAATATATTGAAGATAAAGAATGGAGAGGCAGATATGGTTTGGGCAGATTGCCCGGATCAGCTCTGTGTAAAACAGAAAGCAGTCTCTAAGAATAAAGAGAGTATTATCTGTCTGCCGAATAAGGTGATTGTTGAGGTTGATAGCCACAAGAATAGTCAATATGATGCAGTGAGCAATTAGGAGGACTGAAAGGTGAAAAACCGTGTGGCGTATTTTGGTGTTTTTACAGCACTTGCATTGATTTTCAGTTATATTGAAACTTTAATACCGATTTCGTTTGGGATTCCCGGAGTTAAACTGGGATTGGCCAATTTAATTATAGTGATCGGACTTTATAAGATGCCATTAAAAGAGGTGTATTTATTATCCGTTGTTCGTGTGCTTTTAAGTGGAATATTATTTGGCAACTATTTTAGCATTATATATAGTCTTGCGGGAGGAATGCTCAGCCTGACAGTGATGGCGCTTTTAAAGAAGAGCGGAGATTTCAGTGTTATGGGAATTAGTATTGCGGGAGGAGTTTGTCATAATATCGGACAGTTGATTATTGCGATGCTCGTCGTTGCAACTTTCAGTTTGTCTTATTATATGCCAGTGCTTCTTGTGGCAGGTCTTATTACGGGATTTTTGATTGGTGTCATTTCAGAGCAGATACTTAGAAGAATTACAGGAATTACATTTCAATAATTAATATTACGGGAGGAATTATGATATCTTATATAAGGGGTGAGCTGGTAGCTCAGTATGAAGATAAAGTGATTGTAGATGTGGGTGGCGTCGGATATGGTATTTATATGTCTGCTCAATCAATGAGCAGACTTCCGCACACAGGAAGTGAAGTGAAGATCCATACGTATTTGAATGTGAAGGAAGATCTGATGCAGTTATTCGGATTTTTGACATTGGATGATCTGAATGTATTTAAATTATTAATTGGAGTCAGTGGAATCGGTCCTAAAGGTGGACAGGCTATTTTATCAGTATTATCTCCGGATGATTTACGATTTGCAGTTATGGCAGATGATGTGAAGGCAATTTCATCCGCTCCGGGTATTGGAAAGAAGACGGCTCAAAAACTGATTGTGGAGCTGAAGGACAAATTGAGTATTGAAGATGTATTAGAACACGCGACTGCGACAGAAGAAAATATTGAGGTAAAGACTTCGGCAGGGGCAGAGATACAAAGTGAAGCAGTACAGGCCTTAGTAGCACTTGGATATGGAAGTACGGAAGCTTTGAAAGCAGTAAAACAGGTGGAAATCACACCGGATATGCAAGTGGAAGAATTGTTAAAACTTGCATTAAAACATATGTTCTGATCATTTTAAAGGAGAGATATGAGCAGAAGGATTATAACAACAGAGAATCTGGAAGAAGATGTTAAGATTGAAAGCCATTTAAGACCTCAACTTCTAGATGATTATATTGGACAGGAAAAAGCAAAGGAAATTTTAAAAGTATATATTGCAGCGGCTCGAGAACGAGGCGAAGCTTTGGATCATGTGCTTTTTTACGGACCGCCGGGACTTGGCAAGACGACGCTTGCGGGAATTATTGCTAATGAGATGCATGTAAATATAAAGATTACATCGGGACCTGCAATTGAGAAGCCTGGGGAGATGGCTGCTATTCTCAATAATCTTCAAGAGGGCGATGTACTTTTTGTCGATGAAATTCACAGACTCAATCGTCAAGTTGAGGAAGTTCTATATCCGGCTATGGAAGATTATGCAATAGATATTATGATTGGAAAAGGTGCAAGTGCCAGATCGATTCGATTAGATCTTCCACAATTTACATTAGTTGGGGCAACGACCAGGGTCGGCATGCTGACGGCACCGCTCAGAGATCGTTTTGGTGTGATACACAGGCTGGAATTTTACACTGTAGATGAATTAAAAAGCATTATTACACGTTCAGCAAAAGTACTGGAGGTAGGTATTGATGATGAAGGTGCAACTGCACTGGCAAAAAGATCTAGAGGAACACCGAGACTTGCAAACCGTTTACTAAAGCGTGTACGTGATTTTGCACAGGTAAAATATGATGGATATATAACAGAAGATGTGGCTAATTATGCATTGGATCTTTTGGATGTCGACAAATGTGGACTGGATCAGACAGACCGAAATCTGCTTATGACGATTATTGAGAGATTCGATGGAGGACCGGTCGGACTGGACACTTTGGCGGCTTCTCTCAGCGAAGATTCCGGAACGATTGAAGATGTTTATGAACCGTATCTTTTGAAGAATGGGTTTATTCAGCGAACACCAAGAGGAAGAATTGTGACCGACCTCGCATATGCACATTTAGGAATTTTGAAGTAAAATCACGAAAAATAGTTGGTTTTTATAGAAGTTTAGTTTATAATAAGTTATATTTAAAACAAATAGGAAGGTTTGTGGGAGGCTTTTATGGCATCATCAAAGAATTTTACAGAAGTTTTAATCGGAGGAAAAGTATTTACCTTAAGTGGATTTGAAAGTGAAGAATATTTGCAGAAGGTGTCTACATATTTGAATCATAAGATTGACG
>CAKRCL010000048.1 GCA_934307335.1 uncultured Dorea sp.
TAAGCTTCTCGCATAATATCTCGGATATGGAATTCTTTCGTGTTGCCGTAATCGTAAAGCAACAAGTCCTTCATGTTGATCGTACCGATGACATTGTCGGTTGTATCTTCATAAATCGGAAGTCTTGTGAATTTGTCTTCGCGGAAAATATTGATCAGTTCCTCATATGTAGAATTGACATCGGCAAATGTTACGTGAACGCGTGGAACCATAACATCTTTTGCTTTGGCATCACCTAAATCTACTACATTGTAGATCATTTCCTTTTCTTCAGATTCAATTACGCCGTCTTCATGACTGACATTTACAATCGTACGAAGTTCGTTTTCGGTCATGGCGCGTTTGTGATCGTTCGGATCTACGCGTAAGATGAAAAGAACAACGTTCGTCAGACCATTGATAATGAAGATGAACGGTGTCATGATCTTCATAAATATATGGATGATTGGTGCATAAACTAAAGATACCTTCTCAGCGTGGATGGTAGCCATTGTCTTCGGTGTGATTTCACCGAAAAGCAGGATTGCTACAGTTAAAATTCCGCTGGCAATTGCGACCATGGAACCACCGAGGCTGTAAGCCAGGGTCGTAGTCAGTGATGCGGCGGAAAGGTTAACAATGTTGTTGCCAATCAGTATTGCAGTTAGCATCTTGGCAGAATCATCCGTAATCTTTAATACAGTTTTTGCGTTTTTGTTGCCTTCATCGGCAAGGTTGCGGATTCGAATTCGGTTCACTGTTGTAAGTGCAGTTTCCGCGGAAGAAAAGAAAGCAGAAAGTGCTAACAATACAAGCAGTATAATGAATAATATGGTATCATTCGAGTCCAATGATAAATCACTCCTTTTTTGATAATAGTGTAATTAACAGTAATATACCGCATTTACGGGAAATTTGCAAGAAGAAAGGGAGTAAAGGCAGTGGAGAAAGCGACAAGGTAGCCAAAGTGTAGTGCGAGACGTTGAATTTACGCATTTTTTATTGTATGATAAAGCTATTCGAAAGTGTTAAGTAGATATGGGAGTATAGGAGTAGATTTTATGAATCAGAACTTTTATGATAAGTTGAGTAATAGAATAGAACAGGACAGAATTTACATTGATGAACCGATGAGTTGTCATACTACATTTCGTGTGGGAGGAATGGCAGATTTTTTTGTAACGCCGAAGAATGCTAATGAGGTAAAAGATGCGATAGAGATTTGCCGGGAGGAAGGTATGCCTTATTATATAATAGGAAATGGAAGCAATCTTCTTGTGTCTGACAAAGGATATCGTGGTGTGATCATTCAGATTTATAAGGAAATGAATGAAATTACAGTGGAAGATGGAAAAGTGAAAGCTCAAGCCGGAGCATTGCTTTCTGGGATTGCGGCAAAGGCACTTGCAGCAGAACTTACGGGATTTGAGTTTGCTTCCGGAATTCCGGGGACAATCGGAGGAGCCTGTGTGATGAATGCCGGAGCCTACGGCGGAGAGATGAAAGACGTACTGGAATCTGTGACAGTGCTTACAGGTGAAGGTGAGATTATAGAACTGGGACGTAACGAGCTGGAGCTTGGATACCGCACCAGCGTGATCGCGAAGAAAGGGTATATTGTACTTGGAGCTGTGATGAAGCTGGAGCACGGAGACGCAGTAAATATCAAGGCTTATATGGATGAGCTGAAGGAAAAACGAGTGACGAAACAGCCGTTGGAATATCCAAGTGCCGGAAGTACATTTAAACGTCCGGAAGGACATTTTGCGGGGAAACTGATAGAAGATGCAGGACTTCGAGGATTTCAGGTCGGAGGAGCACAAGTGTCCGAGAAGCATTGTGGTTTTGTGATCAATCGCGATCATGCGACGGCAGCAGATATTATGGAACTGATGAGACAGGTGCAGATGCGCGTGAAGGAGAATTCCGGCGTGGATTTGGAGCCGGAAGTGAAAAGATTAGGGGACGAATAAGATGAGACTTGTAATTGTGACTGGAATGTCCGGAGCCGGAAAAAGTACAGCACTTAAAATGCTGGAAGATATGGGATATTTTTGTGTGGATAATCTTCCGGTACCGTTAATTCCGAAATTTGCAGAGCTTTTGGATGTGCCGGGAAGCGAGCTGAATAAAGCAGCACTTGGTGTGGATATAAGAAGTGGGCAGAGTTTTCAAGAACTGGAAAATGTGTTGGATCTGTTGGATGAAAGTGGGTGCAAATATGAGATTTTATATTTGGAATCCAGCGATGATGTCCTTGTAAAAAGATATAAAGAAACGAGACGTTTTCATCCTTTGGCAGGAAGTGATGGACGTGTGGAAGATGGTCTGAAGAAAGAACGTGAACTTCTTGGATTTTTAAAGAAAAAAGCAAATTATCTCGTGGATACCAGCCACATGCTTACAAGAGAACTGAAAGCAGAGTTAAATAAAATATTTGTACAGAATAAAGAATACAAAAATCTTTATGTTACAGTTCTTTCGTTTGGATTTAAATATGGAATTCCGAATGATGCGGATTTGGTGTTTGATGTGCGTTTTCTGCCGAATCCATATTATATAGAAGAATTACGTCCGATGAGTGGAAATGATAAAGCAGTCCGCGACTATGTTATGAACAACGAAATTGCAAAGGCATTTTTATCAAAGCTTACGGATATGGTGGAATTTTTGATACCGAATTACATTTCTGAAGGAAAGACCCAGCTTGTAATTGGAATTGGCTGCACCGGTGGAAAACATCGCTCTGTAACTCTTGCAAATGAATTATACGAAGCGTTGAAGAAAACGGAGAGCTATGGAGTTCGCATTGAGCACAGAGATATTGGAAAAGATGCGATCACGAAGGCAAAATAGGTGATGGTTATGTCGTTTTCGGGAAAAATAAAAGAGGAACTCGCAGATCATATTGCGAAAGCAAGACATTGTAATCTGGCAGAATTAACTGCAATATTACATATGTGTGGAGAGTTCAAAGAAGATAAAAATGGTGTATGTGAGTTGCGTTTTCGATCAGAAAATTATCTGGTAGCGAGAAAGTGCTTTACATTGATGGAAAAAACATTTAATATAGAAGCTGATACCGCAGTCCGAAGAAATATGGCGAATGGAAGCAAGAGCTATTTTATATGCTGGAAGGGTGAGGAACTACTGGCGATAAAACATGCGATTGTTCAGGCTGTGTGTTGCAAGAGAGCTTACATCCGAGGTGCATTTATTGCAGCAGGATCTATGAGTGACCCAAGCAAATCATATCATTTTGAGATTGTATGCGGAGAGCTTGCACAGGCAGAATATGTACGGGATATGATCAACAGCTTCGATTTAGATGCGAAGATCGTACCTCGAAAGAAAACTTTCGTTGTATATCTTAAGGAAGGCTCTCAGATAGTGGATGTCCTGAATATCATGGAAGCGCATGTAGCACTTATGGAATTAGAGAATGTCCGGATTCTGAAAGAGATGCGGAATTCAGTAAATCGAAAAGTCAATTGTGAGACGGCCAATATTAATAAGACGGTATCGGCCGCTGTAAGACAGATGGAAGATATTGTCTATGTCCGGGACACGGTTGGACTCGATTACTTGCCAGAGGGATTGAGAGACGTTGCCCTTACGCGTCTTGAAAATCCGGATGCAACTTTGAAGGAACTGGGAAATCTCATGTCGGAGCCAGTCGGAAAATCGGGGGTAAATCACCGGCTGAGAAAGATTAGTGAGATGGCAGATAAGTTAAGGGGATAATTAAGGAGGATTTATATGATTAAGAAACCTGTTACACTTCAGTCAGATCTGGATATGGAGTCCAGACCGATCGCACATCTTGTGCAGGAGGCAAGCCAGTATGACAGTACGGTGTACATTGAGATGGATAACATGAAGATTAATGTCAAGAGTATTATGGGGATGATGGCATTACAGTCACATCAGCCGGGAAAGGGTACAAATATTACCCTGATCGCTGACGGAGAAGATGAAGAGCAGGCTGTAAATGGAGTAGAGTCCTTTCTGCTTGCGCACTAAAGAGCAGGATACATAGATATATGGGAAAAGAGGGCAGATGATGCCCTCTTTTTGGAATTGTACGACAAGTCAAAGCCAGAACCTGGCGAAGAATATAAAAATACATGGAGGAGATATCAGATGAAGAGACTATTATTTGTATACAATCCACATGCAGGAAAAGAGATGTTGAAACCAAGGTTATCGGATGTATTGGATATATTTGTAAAAGCTGGATATGAAGTGACCGTTCATCCGACACAGGCTTACCGTGACGCATATTATCAGATTAAAGAATACGAGGTTGGAAAATATGATCAAATTGTGTGCGGCGGAGGCGATGGAACGATTGATGAAGTAGCGACGGGTATGATGAAACGTCGGGAAAAGGGGATGGACGTTGTGCCGATTGGATATATTCCGGCAGGTACGACCAATGACTTTGCGAAAAGTCTGCACATTCCGAGACGTGTCCTTGGAGCTGCGGACAATGCGGTGAAAGGGGTACCGTTCCCGTGTGATATCGGAAAATTTAACGATAATGTGTTTGTGTATATTGCAGCATTTGGAATCTTTACAGATGTTTCCTATGAGACGGATCAGGCTGTAAAAAATGTGCTTGGTCATATGGCTTATATTTTGGAAGGTGCGAAGAGAATTTTTAATGTACCATCTTATAAGATCAGAGTAGAACATGACGGAGAAGTGATTGAGGATGAGTTTATCTTTGGAATGGTAACGAATTCAAGATCGGTCGGCGGATTTTCTAATATGGTCGGAAAAGATATTGTCTTCGATGACGGCTTATTTGAAGTAACATTAATTAAGACACCAAAGAATCCGATCGCACTACAGGAAATCTTGGCAGCTCTTTTAATTGAACAGGTCGATACAAAGCATATGTATACATTTAAGACCGGTAAGATTACATTTGATTCGGTGGAAGAAATCCCATGGACACTCGATGGCGAATTTGGCGGTGAACAGGATTTTGTAGAGATTCAAAATATTCAGAAAGCAATTGAAATCATGGTGCCGGAAGAACATGCACTGGATTTGAGTGTAAAAAAACAACTAACAGAAAATAAAGAAGACTAAAATATTATAAAAAGGAAGAGAACAAAAAAGTGGAGACTAGAGAAAAATTTTCATCAAGGCTGGGATTTATCCTCATGTCTGCAGGCTGTGCGATCGGTCTGGGAAATGTATGGAGATTCCCTTATATCACAGGAGTATACGGAGGAGGAGCATTTGTACTATTGTATCTGTTCTTTCTTTTGATTCTGGGACTCCCGATTATTGTTATGGAATTTGCAGTCGGACGAGGTAGTCAGAAAAGTATTGCAAAGTCTTTTAATGAATTAGAACCAAAAGGAAGTAAGTGGCACATTTACAGTTATTTTGGAATTGCAGGAAATTATCTTTTGATGATGTTCTATACGACAATTGGCGGATGGATGCTGGCATATTTTGTAAAGATGGTAAAAGGTGATTTTGTTGGAGCTGACACAAAACAGGTAGAGGCGATTTTCGGAGAGCTGACTTCTAACAGAAATGAAATGCTGTTCTGGATGATATTGATTTCTGTGCTGGGGCTTATCGTGTGTTCTATGGGGCTTCAAAATGGTGTCGAAAAAATGACAAAAATTATGATGTCCAGTTTGTTTGTAATTATGTTGATTCTAGTTGCCAGGGCAATGACGCTGGATGGTGCTTTGGATGGATTGAGATTCTATTTGTTCCCTGATTTTGGGAAAATGGCGGAAAATGGATTCAAAGAAGCAGTATTTGCAGCTATGGGTCAATCGTTCTTTACATTGAGCGCCGGGATCGGAGCACTTGCAATTTTTGGAAGCTATATCGGAAAAGAGAGGCGGCTGGCAGGTGAGGCAATCAGTATTACGGTTTTGGATACAATTGTAGCACTTGTGGCAGGGCTGATTATTTTTCCATCCTGTTTTGCGTTTGATGTGAATCCGGGACAAGGACCTGGACTTGTATTTGTAACATTGCCGAATGTATTTCGTGAGATGAAAGGTGGAAGAATATGGGGTTCATTGTTCTTTTTGTTTATGTCATTTGCGGCATTTTCTACAATTATCGCAGTGTTCCAGAACATCATTCAGTTTGCAAGAGATATGTGGGGGATTTCGTTAAAGAAGTCAGTGCTGATTAATGGAGTGTTATTGATTATTCTGGCGGTACCATGTGTACTGGGAATGACGGACTGGTCCGGTTTTGCGATTGGCGGAAAGAATATTATGGATATCGAGGACTTTTTGGTAAGTAATAATCTGCTTCCGATTGGTTCATTGGTGTACCTGCTTTTTTGCGTGACAAGATATGGCTGGGGTTGGGATAACTTTATAAAAGAAGCCAATACCGGAGCTGGTATTAAATTCCCGACAAATAGAATCATTCGAGTTTATTTGACATTTATATTGCCACTGATCGTGCTGTTTATATTTGTGCAGGGCTATTGGGGCTTGATCGCAGGATAGGACATAGAAATCGCTTGCTTAGATTACAATGTTGTATAAACAAAAAGTGTTATATCTGAATTCAATACCCAGAGAATTCCAATATAACACTTTTGTTTTGTCACGACAGTTGTAGTTAAATGAAAGCGATTTTTATTGTGTACAAGTCATTCGTGCTTTTTGTTTTTTTATGAACACTGCGATTTGAACAGATGAGTTTGCTGTATTGTGAAGTCGGAATGTCGGATACGTCCCTGCAAAATGTCGGAATTTGAGAAAAAAATAAAAAAGTTAAAAAAATTGAAAAAAGTGCTTGCATTATGGGGAAACCTTTGCTATACTAAGCAAGTACCGAACGCGAGGGTACAAAATAAAACACAAAAAACTGATATGGCTCCGTGGTCAAGCGGTCAAGACGCTAGCCTCTCACGCTGGAATCAGGGGTTCGATTCCCCTCGGAGTCACTAAAATCCACAGATTAATCTGTGGATTTTTTATACTATAAAAAAGAAAGACCGCCTGTGGTGTTCTCTTGATTCAAGATTTCAAGAGAGACATATTGGAGGTCATAATAAAGTTCAAAAAATATCCTGCCTCTCAAAGTTTGAGGGGCAGGTATTTTTTTAGGATTTGGAACAAAAAAAGATGAAGCAATACGTTAAACTGTCAATATAAACGAAAGGATACCACATTTTCCTATTTTCTGCGGCTGTGATAAACCAATGCCTTGAAAAAAATTTAGGGTGGGGGTGGTATAATTGTAAAAATAATATGAAGGAGTGGAAAAATTATGGGAAACTATGGTAAATGCAAGGACTGTAAATGGGGAGAGCCGGAGTACGGTAGCTGGAAATGGCATTGTACACATTACGGAATATATCAGGATCCGGACGAGGTGATTGACTGCCCAGCTTTTAAAGTGCGAGGATCTGGAAGTGATGGTTGTTTTTTGACTACGGCCTGTTGTGAGTATAAAGGACTTCCTGATGACTGCTATGAGCTTGAGACTATGCGTAAATTCCGAGATAATTACATAGCAAAACAGTCTTACGGAGAAAAATTAATAAAGGATTATTATGCAGAAGCGCCAGCGATTGTTGAGAAAATAAATAATTCTGAAAACAGCGAAGAGATTCTTGAAAAAATGTACGAAACGATTACGGAAATCATTAAGATGGTAGATGTGGGAAATAATGACGAGGCGATAATTCATTATATGATGTTATTGCATGATTTATCAAAACTAAAGTAGAAAGCGAGGAAGTGATAAGTCATGATGACATATATAATATTTGGAATTTTAATCATTTTAGCGATAGGTTTTGTGGCGTGGGCTCTTGATGAGCCCGCAGGAGGAGTAATAAGTATAATTCTCGGGGTGATTTTATATATAAGCGGCACGCATATACTAGGTATTATTTGTGGAATTTTTGGAATATGGGCGTATGCACATGCAAAAGAAGAGGAAAAGAAGGCTAACATAGCATGGGAGAAAAATTATCGACGAAAAAGACTGTATGAAATATTGGAACACTGCTGGAATGGTAACACCTGTGAATTAGATTGGGATAGTTGGTGGGATGAGTCAGACCATATTTTCTATAATGAGTCAGATCAAGAGATAAAAAAGAGTGCTCAGTCAGAATTTGAAAATATGGGAAAATCGCAAATAAGAATGATAAATATATATCTTGGATATCTGAAAGACGAAAGCCGCAAAGACTGGGCTATAAGAGAAATAAAGGCACGACAATCTATCATTTATGGTCTTAGTTCTATGTTTTGGCAAAAAGAATTTTATATGAAAAATTCAAAATTATGTAATGAAGTAGAGGCATATAAACAAGATGTTTGCGATTACATAATTTATGGGGAAAAAACATTAAATCAGGAAAAGCTGTCCAGCATGATTAAGAGGGGCGATGACATTTATCACGGGCGTGTCTAATTCTTTCATGATTGAACCTGGGAAAAAGATTCACAGAAAACATTTACAAACATAATACAATATAACAATAACCGGGCTGAAGGTTCTTGATTGAACAATCAGCCCATGTTTTTATTACAACTTCGTTAAAAATGTGACGAAAATATTTGCGGATTAATTGAATTTTTTGACAAAATCGCACTTCGCCAGATACTTGTCATTTAGAATGTTATGGGCTATAATGAGGAAAGCAAAGGTAACAATTTAAATGGAGGAGTTTAATATGTTAGTATCAGCAAAAGAGATGCTTGAAAAAGCAGTAGAAGGCCACTATGCAGTAGGGCAGTTCAACATCAACAATCTGGAGTGGACAAGAAGTGCGCTTCTTGCAGCAGAAGAAGTAAAATCTCCAATTATCCTTGGTGTATCTGAGGGTGCAGGAAAATGGATGACAGGATTCAAGACAGTTTCCGCTATGGTACAGGCTATGATCGAAGAATTGAATATCACAGTTCCGGTAGCATTACATCTTGACCATGGTACATACGAAGGATGTTACAAGTGTATAGAGGCAGGATTCTCCTCTATTATGTTCGATGGATCACACTATCCGATCGAGGAGAACATTGAGAAGACACGTGAACTCGTAAAAGTCTGCAACGAGAAAGGAATTTCTCTTGAAGCAGAGGTTGGTTCTATCGGTGGAGAAGAGGACGGCGTAGTCGGAATGGGCGAGTGCGCAGATCCTAAGGAATGCAAGATGATCGCTGATCTTGGTGTTACAATGCTGGCAGCAGGAATCGGTAATATTCATGGAAAATATCCTGCAAACTGGCAGGGACTCAGCTTTGAGACTCTTGACGCAGTTCAGCAGTTAACTGGAAAACTTCCGCTCGTTCTTCACGGTGGTACAGGTATTCCGGATGATATGATCAAAAAGGCAATCAGTCTCGGTGTTGCTAAGATCAATGTAAATACAGAGTGCCAGCTTTCATTTGCAGAAGCTACACGTAAGTACATTGAGGCAGGAAAGGATTTAGAAGGAAAAGGATACGATCCTCGTAAACTTCTTAAACCAGGTGCAGATGCAATTATTGAAACTGTCAAAGAAAAGATGGAATTATTTGGCTCAGTTGGTAAGGCTGAATAAATATTTAATTTATACTTGCCTTTTTCAGACGATTGGGTTATACTAACTGACATAGACAGAACAAAGGCGTTCCAATGACGAATTGGAGTGCCTTTTCTGTGTATATAGAGATAGTGATTGTTTAGTATTTGACGAATAGCAGGTATAAGAAAAAGTATTGAATGATTACAGATCAAAAATAAATGAAAGAGAGGAAAGCAGGATATGAGCGAGCTGATTAATGTAGCAGAGATTTTCGGAGAAGACGTATTCAACGATACTGTTATGCAGGAGCGCCTTCCGAAGAAAGTATACAAAGATTTAAAGAAGACGATTGAAGAAGGAAAAGAATTAGATCTTGCCACAGCTGATGTCATCGCACATGAGATGAAGGAGTGGGCAATTGAGAAAGGAGCTACACATTATACGCATTGGTTTCAGCCACTGACAGGTGTAACTGCTGAGAAACATGATTCATTTATTTCTGCACCACTTCCAAGCGGAAAGGTTCTGATGAGCTTTTCTGGAAAAGAGCTGATTAAGGGAGAACCGGATGCTTCTTCATTCCCATCCGGAGGACTTCGTGCAACATTTGAAGCACGTGGATATACAGCATGGGATTGTACATCACCGGCATTTGTAAGACACGATGCAGCTGGTGCTACACTTTGTATCCCGACTGCTTTCTGTTCTTATAAAGGAGAGGCGCTGGATCAGAAGACACCACTTCTTCGCTCTATGCAGGCAATCAATGAACAGTCACTGAGACTGCTTCGTCTCTTTGGAAATACAACAGCTAAGAAGGTAACACCTTCTGTTGGACCTGAGCAGGAATATTTCCTGGTAGATGCTGAGAAGTTTATGCAGAGAAAAGACCTGATCTACACAGGACGTACACTTTTCGGAGCAATGCCGCCAAAAGGTCAGGAATTGGATGATCACTATTTTGGAACAATCCGTCAGAGAATTGCAGGATTCATGAAGGATGTAAATGAGCAGCTTTGGAAAGTCGGAGTATCTTCCAAGACACAGCATAACGAGGTTGCACCGGCACAGCATGAGCTGGCACCAATCTATGCAGAGGCAAATGTGGCACTGGATCACAACCATCTCGTAATGCAGACATTAAAGAGAGTTGCTTGTCAGCATGGTATGAAGTGTTTGCTTCATGAGAAACCATTTGCAGGAGTTAATGGATCTGGTAAACATGATAACTGGTCATTGACAACGGATGACGGAAAGAATCTTTTGGATCCGGGTGAAACACCTCACGAGAATATCCAGTTCTTACTTGTACTTACATGTATCTTGAAAGCTGTTGATGATCACGCAGATCTTCTTCGTGAATCTGCAGCAGATCCGGGAAATGATCACAGACTTGGAGCAAATGAGGCTCCTCCGGCAATTGTATCTGTATTCCTTGGAGAACAGCTTGAAGATGTACTGAACCAGCTGATCAGCACAGGTGCGGCAACACACAGTCTTGCAGAGGGAATCCTTAAGACAGGTGTAGATACACTTCCGGACTTTACAAAAGATGCCACAGACCGTAACAGAACGTCACCATTTGCATTTACGGGTAATAAATTTGAGTTCCGTATGGTAGGTTCTCGTGATTCTATTGCAGGACCGAACGTTGTGCTGAATACAATTGTTGCGGAAGCATTTGCAGAAGCATGTGATATCCTTGAGGCAGCAGACGATTTCGATATGGCAGTACATGATCTGATTAAAAAATATGCAACAGAACATCAGAGAATTGTATTTGGTGGAAATGGATATTCAGATGAGTGGGTAGCTGAAGCTGAAAGACGTGGACTTCCAAACATTAAGTCTATGGTAGAAGCAATTCCGGCTCTGACAACGGATAAAGCAATCGCACTGTTTGAGAAATTTAAAGTATTTACAAAGGCAGAGCTTGAGTCCCGTGCGGAGATTAAGTATGAGAATTATTCGAAAGCAATCAACATCGAAGCTCGCACAATGATCGACATGGCTACAAAACAGATCATTCCTGCAGTTATTAAATATACAAAAGAACTTGCAGATACAGTTATTGCTGTAAAAGAGGCGGGTGCAGACGCATCTGTACAGTCAGATCTTCTGACAGAAATCTCAGCATTGCTTGTAGAGAGTAAGGCTGCACTGAAAGAGTTAGGAGAAGTGACAGAGAAAGCTGCAGAGATGGAAGAAGGAGAAGAGCAGGCTAGATACTATCACTTCACAGTTGTACCGGCTATGGCTGCACTTCGTGCACCGGTTGACAAACTTGAGATGATCGTAGATAAAGAAGCATGGCCAATGCCTTCCTACGGAGATCTGATGTTTGAAGTATAAGAGAAAACTTTAGAAAGAATTAAGTATTTTATAAGGACCTTGGACTTGGAATAGACACATGTTTGTGATATTCTAGGTTCAAGGTTCTCTTTTGTTGGATATAAGAGGCAAGAAAGGAGATGCGGTATATGACGAAAAATGAGTTTTTAGAAGGGCTCAGAAAAGCACTTGGCAATGACTTGGACCGGGCAACAGTACAGGATAATGTGAACTATTATAATGGATATATCAGTGATGAAGTAAGTAAAGGACGAACGGAAGAAGAAGTTACAGCGGAGCTGGGCGATCCGTGGGTGATTGCACAGACGGTTATTGATGCAGAGGAAGCAAAACGCGGGATCGGCAAAGACGGTGGAAGCGCTTATACCGCTGCAAATAGTGGATATCAGGATCCCGTATATGGCGATGGTGGAGATTATACGAGAGAGGATTACGCGAATCAGGGGCAGAATTATCAGACGCATATTCATACATTTGGATTTGATACATGGTGGAAGAAGCTTTTACTGGTATTAGGAATTGTTGGAATTATCGTACTTGTAGTCGCTGTTGTCGGTGGAATCATAAGTCTTCTGGCTCCGATATTGATTCCGCTAGTAATTATTATGTTGATTGTCAGATTAATTGGTGGGAACGGAAGACGGTGGTAGATGAATGCAAAATGAGACTGCGCATTAAGAAGGTCTTAAGGTTTTTTTAAGAAAATTTATTTTTATCTTGCTTTTTGGAAACGGCTATATTATACTTTTATTCGTAGGAAGAATAACTTTCTACAACCCCTTATTAATTATTTATACTCCCCTCAAAAGACTGATAGCTCCCCTATCAGTCTTTTATCATATAATAGGAAAGTTCGACATTCGTCGAACTCTTGATAAAAAGAGCCCGCACAAAAGCGGGCATAGAAAACAGA
>CAKRCL010000049.1 GCA_934307335.1 uncultured Dorea sp.
CTTGTAGGTATTCATCACACACTACAAAAAGCTCTTTTTCTTACTTCAATAACATAAATACAATGACTGCTGCTACCACAACAATCGCAATTGCTAAAATAATGATCGGTGCCTTAGACACCTTTTCTTCCTCAACTGAAAGCATATCATCATATGCTTTTTTCATCTCTCGTTCACGTTTATCACGAACATCCTTTGGAGGAATATTAGAATACTTCTGTACCTTTTTTACTGATTCTTTCTTTATCTCTTTCTTTGGCTCCTCATTCTGATGCTGAGGAACTTTATATTTTTTCTTACATGTATAACAAAGCATATAATTGGAATCTTTTTTGCTTGGTTTCAGCGGTCCGCCACAAGTTGGACACTTCATCATCGACACCTCCTATTGATTATCTTTCTCTAGATTAATGGATATTTTTCAGTCAGAGTTTTTACCATCTCACGTACTTTTTCAATGTTATCTTCGCTTTTGATTACAAGTGCAATGCTTTCTGCAATAACATCCATATCCTCTTCCACCATTCCTCTTGTTGTTACAGCTGGGGTTCCAAGTCTTACACCACTTGTAACAAATGGTGAGCGTGGATCATTCGGAATTGTGTTCTTATTACATGTAATATGTGCTTCATCAAGACGACGCTCCAGTTCTTTTCCTGTAACTTCTTCATCACGAAGATCCACAAGCATCAGATGATTATCCGTTCCTCCTGAAACAATCTTCACTCCACGAGATTGTAATCCTTTGCAAAGTGCCTGTGCATTAGTCAAAACTTGTTTCTGATATTCTATAAATTCTGGCTGCAATGCTTCTTTAAAGCAAATAGCTTTTCCGGCAATTACATGCTCAAGCGGTCCACCCTGAATTCCAGGAAATACTGCTTTATTAAAGTTAAACTTGTCTGCCGCTTCTTGGTTACAAAGAATCATACCACCTCTTGGACCACGAAGAGTCTTATGAGTAGTAGTTGTTGTTACATGCGCATAAGGAATCGGGCTTGGATGCAGTCCTGCTGCAACAAGACCTGCAATATGAGCCATATCTACCATCAGATATGCTCCGGCCTCATCAGCAATCTCACGGAATTTCTTAAAGTCAATAATTCTCGCATAAGCACTCGCTCCAGCTATAATCAACTTTGGTCTCTCTCTCAAAGCAATCTCTCTGACATTGTCATAATCGATCACGCCTTCTTCATTCACACCATAGGATACAATATTAAAATACTTTCCGGAAATATTGACTGGTGATCCATGTGTCAAATGTCCGCCATGATCCAGATTCATTCCCATCACTTTATCACCTGGTTCAAGCATTGCAAAAAATACTGCCAGATTTGCCTGTGCTCCTGAATGCGGCTGAACATTCACATAATCACAACCAAATAATTTTTTTGCTCTCTCTCTCGCAAGATTCTCTACAACATCTACACACTGACATCCACCATAATATCTCTTTCCCGGATATCCTTCTGCATATTTGTTCGTAAGTGGACTTCCCATAGCAGCCATGACTGCTTTGCTTACCCAGTTTTCAGATGCAATCAACTCAATGTGGGAATCTTGTCTCTCCATCTCTGCTTTGATTGCATCTGCTATTTCACTATCTGTCTTTTCAATTTCATCAAATGTATACATAGCCCTGTCCCTCCTATGGGGACAATTATATCATTTTTATGATTTACTTCCAAGTGTAACTTCGACAGTTTTTTCTGTATATTCTCCATTATTTGCAGGAATTTGCACGGTCACCTTAACTTTATCACCAACACGGTAATACTGAAGCTGCTCTTTCAATGCATTCATATCACTGATCGTTGCTCCTTCCAGTCCTGTGATAACACTTCCCTTTGTAAGCCCTGCCTGCTGAGCTCCACCATTCTTTACTACCTCTGAAATATATACACCAGTAGGCATATTATACATCTTTGCACTCTCATCAGATACATCTACACCTTGGATCCCAAGATATCCTTGTTCTGCCTCAGACACTTTCGTCTTTGTCTCCTGATTCATCAAACTCTGAATCGTATCACTTGCATCAGAAATCGGGATTGCATATCCCATACCTTCTACACTACTTGTTGCAACTTTTGCTGTGTTAATTCCAATCACTTCACCATTGGCGTTCAGAAGTGCTCCTCCACTGTTACCTGGATTGATAGCTGCATCTGTCTGAATCAATGTCCCGCCTTCATAACCATCAAGAGAACGCTCGGTTGCAGATACAATACCTGCTGTTACTGACTGTCCATATCCAAGTGCATTACCAATTGCCACAACCTGCTCTCCTACTTGAAGTTTTGTAGAATCCCCCATAGTAGCAACTGCAATTTCATCCATCGTTGAATCTTTTACGTCACTAAGCTTAACTGCTACAACCGCAAGGTCTTTTGTTGAATCTGTTCCTTTTATATTGGCCTCAACACTTTCATTATCTACAAATGAAACTGTCAGTTTTTCATTTCCTGCTACCACATGATTATTCGTCAAAATTAAAAGCTCGCTATCTGTCTGTCCGATAATAATACCAGATCCCACGCTTGTGCTTTCCTGTTGCTGTGTTCCTCCAAAGAAACTCTGTACTTCCTGCACACTCATGTTCGTAATAGATACGATTGACGGCATTGCATTCTTGGCAATCGTTGCAATATCAGAAGTTCCTGTACTTCCAGAAGATGTTGTCAACTTCGCACTGTCTACTGTCTGAGCTGTTTTTGCAGTCTTACTATTGGAAGTAGTAGTACCAAATATCTTAGCTCCCACATAATTTCCAGCTTGAAATGTCACACTTGCTGCAAGGCCAAATGCAAGGCCGACACATACAACTTTCACTGGTTTAGGTATCTTTCTATTCTTTTTTGGTTTCGGATTCTCCTCATTCATGTTATCGGGTTCTGGTTTATAATAAGTATATTGATTTTCCATATCAATAATCTCCTTTCCTTCATTTCTGTAATAAATTGTAACTGGAAAATGTGTTGGAATTGTGATAAAACCTTGTTAAATCTATAAACTTCTAAAAAAGAGTGTACACTTCAAAAATGTACACCCTTCTTTCTTATATTTATTAACTATTATTCTCCGAAATATCATATGCATTCTTTAATTCATTCACCGTTTCTCTCAAAAGTGCATCCGACTGCAATGCCTGATTATATGCATTATTTACAGTCTGAAACAGTTTCTGCACATCTCGATGCCCTGTTAATCTGGCAATATATTTCTGCAATTCATGATTCTCCGGCTTTTCAGCTAATTGTATCTGGCCTTCGTTTCTCTCAATATAAAATGTCATAAGTCCAGGCACTTCTGTGTAAATTCCCCGTATTTTCATATCATAAGTCACAAATGCAACATATGTATCAGATTCTTTTGCCATTTTTGTATACACATGTAAATTATGATAGGCCTCTACATAACCTGCCTTGACCTGTGTTTCATTAAAATACTTTCTAACAGCTTCATTTATATCCGGAATAGTATCTTCCAATAGCGGATTTGCCTCCTCTGACTCACATTCCAAATAAATAGCCTGTACTTTTGGCGAACTTATCTTTTGTACCTTCTGTGCTTCTTCTCTGGTAAATCCATATCCCGCTGCTCCTGTTACTAAAAAAAGAAGCAGGAGGATAATCCACCTTTTTTTCATAGATTTCCTCCACACATCAGTACATTTCTTTCATACACACCCGGGCGGATTCGAACCGCCGCTCCCGCCTCCGGAGGGCGGTGCTCTATCCCCTGAGCTACGGGTGCTTAATAAAATCGACTTTGTAATAGTAACACATTTACTCTACAAAGTAAAGTAAATGTACCGGATATTTTTCTACACAAAATGCCAGACAAAATCGTATAAAGCCATACTTTCTCATCCGGCATTTTTTCTAACTTCCTGCTCTTAAGTTTTCTACATTACATTTTTCTTATACATGAAGTGCCTGATCTTTTCGATCATAATAATAAACTTGATCTGACAAAATCTCTTCATCCGGAACTTGCGTCTCATTCACCTCTCGCAACATCTCTGTCAATATTCTTCTTCCCGGCGATGCGCTCTCCGGAACAATAATCATCTCGTGAACACTACTTGGAATAACATAAAAATTCTCTTTCAGGCATAAAGCAATTCCCGCAAGTCGATCTGGATATAAAATGACAGCCGCACCATAATTCCGATGCTTATTTGTCACTACATACATTTGTTCCTCCGGACATTTTTCTCGAATCCCCGTTAATTCTGATATCAAATCACTCATGGATAAAAATTCACCCGGCAGTTCACACCACGTATTATGTCTTGCCTTTTCGTAAATGTCTTCTTTTGTTGTGTTCCATAATTTCAGATGTGAATTTCTTATTGTCATAGTCACCATTCCATAATCTTCCACATCTAAAAGTACACAAAAAATAATTGCCAGATCCAGATATGGTACAAAAGGAATATCTTTTAAAAGTTCTTTATTAGCTTCACATCCCACAAGTCGATAAATGATCTTTTCTTTTATCCGTTCGTATTCAACAAGCTTTTTTTCATCCCATGGTCTGTCTTTTTTCAGTTCTTCATATAGCTCAACTACTTCTTTTGCAATCTGATCCGTTCCTTTGCCGCCAAGAAACTGTTGATAATATTCCTCCAGATAAATAGTCGGCGCAATATTCGTTCTTTCATCTTCGATCAGAATTCCACATCTCTGCGTCCCATTATTCTTTCGAACTGTGCGTGCACTGATCGTAATCTTCGGCTCGATCTCCTCTCTCACCTTTTTCTCTACTGTCTCTACAAACTCCTTATACTCCATAGGTCTCCTTTCCCCGGACAGTAGCTCTTTCTGTGTTAAAATATTATGGTATATGAATTATAAAAAAGCCCTGCAAAAAATGCAAGGCTTTTATCAATTCTTTTTCTTATGATTTTCTTAAGCTTATGCTCTGGAAAGATACTCGCCAGAACGTGTGTCAATTTTGATGACCTCTCCTTCATTAACAAAAAGAGGAACCATAACCTGAGCACCTGTCTCAACGATAGCTGGTTTTGTAGCACCAGTTGCAGTGTTACCTTTTACACCTGGCTCAGACTCTGTAATCAGAAGTTCAACAGTTGTCGGTGGGTCAATTGCAAATACTTTACCCTGATAAGATTTCAGTGTAACATCTGTTCCCTCTTTTACAAACTTCAAGCTGTCTCCAACATCCTCAGAGTCAACCGGAACCTGCTCAAATGTCTCATTATCCATGAAGTAGTAAAGATTTCCATCAACGTAAGAATACTGCATTGTCTTTCTCTCGATAAATGCTTTCTTTAATACATCTTTAGATGGGTTAAATGTTCTCTCAACTACACCACCATTGATTACGTCTTTTAATTTTGTACGAACAAAAGCAGAACCTTTACCTGGTTTTACATGTAAAAATTCCAAACATTCATATACCTTTCCGTCGATCTCATACGTCGTACCTTTTTCAATATAAGCATCAGCCATTGTATATATCCTCCTTAATCGCACCCGAATGGCGCTTTGTACGTTTTCACTTTTATCATTTTATAATAGATTGCGCCTTTTTTCAACTATTTTTTCGTCTCTTTCCTACTTCTTCTATAAAAATACAGCACAATCTTCTCCAAATACCTCTTCAACACAATCTGAATCTCTTCTTTTGGATGAATTGGTTTCACAAGAATATTAGAAATCCCTGTTCTTTTAGCCCCCCACACATCGGTAAATAACTGATCTCCGATGAACACACTGTTTGTCTCATCCGTTCCCATAATCTCCATCGCTTTGCGATAATTCTTCGTAGATGGCTTATGAGCATTATATACATAATCCACCTGGATCGGCTCATTGAACATCTTTACACGAGGCTCCTGGTTATTAGAAATCAAACAACATTTAAATCCTATCTTCTTCAATCTTTCAAATAAAGCAATCGCCCTGTCATCCGCCGGAGCACCATGCGGTACAAGTGTATTATCAATATCAAAAATCAGACCTCGATACCCTTCCTCATATAACTTTTCAAAATCTATTACATACGTAGAAGCCACGTATCTATCCGGGAAAAATCTGTCAAACATTTACTCCACATCCATTTCTGTCAATCTCTGTACTAATTCTTCACACACTTGAAGAATCGTCTTATGATCCGTATTTACAATAATATCTGCTGCCGCTTCATATTTTTCGCGACGTTCTTCCATAAGTGCTGCAATACCTTTTACATTCTTTCTTCCTGCAAGTACCGGTCTGTCATCAGAATTTTTCACACGTTCATAGACTTCTTCCGGACTGGCAGTCAAAAGTACCACTCTTCCATTCTTTTTCATCTGTTCAACATTACATTCTCTGAGTGCAACTCCGCCCCCACAGGAAATGAGTACATTTTTTCTGCTCTGCATTTTTTTCAAAAGTTCTGTCTCAAGGTCTCGGAAGTATTCTTCACCATAAGTCTCAAAAATATCCGGAATACTCATACCTTCCTCTTTTGCGATTTCCTGATCCATCTCTACAACATCCATCGCAAACATCATGCTCAGATAATCTGCTACGGTCGACTTTCCGGCTCCCATAAATCCAATCATCACAATATTATAATCAAACAGCTTTCTTGCCTGAATCTTCTTACTATTCATGCGAATACATTCGAAAATGTTAATAATCTCTTCTCTGTATTTGTTACCTTCCAGTTTTTGTTCCAGTCTGACCGCCTGCTTCATCTCCTGCTGCGGTTGTAAGATCGATATTCCATACTCTTCCTTATAAGCCATGATTTTCTCAATGATAACACTTCTTTCCACAAGTGCATCTATGATTTTATCATCACAAAGTGCCAGACTCTCTCTGTACATTTCTAAATCGTTCATCTATTACTCCCATATTCTATAAAGTCTTAAAATTATGCTTCTTCATTCTTAACGGGTGTATTATACCAACAATTATTATTTTTCGCAAGCCATTGCTTGCTTCACATCTTCTTTGAACTGATTCCATGCATCTTCATTTTCCACAAAATATTTTGGGCAATTTTTACCTGTCACATCATAATGCCTGATCACATCCTGTTCTGTCAGATTAAATTTCAGACATAGCCATGCCGTAAGCTGCACCATAGAGCGATATGTAGCATTATTAAATTTCCCACTTTCATCCGGGTGACAACACTCTATAGATACTGTATCATGATTCCTGCCATTAGAAGCATATGCAATCTCCCATGTCGGAACACATTGTACAATCTCACCTTCCAGACCAACCACAAAATTACTGCTTGCCTTTGTCTTATGGCTATCCTTCAAACCTTCAAAATAATTACGGTTACCTATCGCTGTAGCTCCCGGATTTGCTGTATAATGGATGACTATTCCTGTAATTTTATCTGTCTTTTCCTGTGATCTGGAATATGGATTCGGAGTCAAAAGTTCCACATCAATATCTGGTTTTGATGCGTCTACCGCTTCCGTATCTACTTCATAATACTCATTTGAAGAAAATATATGATTTTTTATTTTTATCACACATGTAATTATCAACACGATTACAAGTATAAAAAGACCCAGCCGGATATTCCGCTGGGTCCTTCTTCTTTTCTTCATCATGCTGAGAGTTCTTCTCTTTTTTCTCTGCACGTTCTTCTGCCCCGCCTTTTCTATTATCCTATGTCAAATATTGTAACATGTTCTGGCGAAACATTTTATGAATGAAATCTTATTAATTTCTGAATTTTACTCATCTACACTGTAGTTAGGAGCCTCTTTTGTGATGTGAATGTCATGTGGATGACTCTCTTTTAAGGATGCAGAAGAAATCTTAACAAATCTTCCTTTTGCCTTCAGATCCTCAATTGTCGGTGCTCCACAATAACCCATACCGGAACGAAGTCCTCCCATCAACTGGAATACAGTATCTTCAACGCTTCCTTTATAAGCGACACGTCCTTCAACACCTTCTGGTACCAGTTTCTTTGCATCTGACTGGAAGTAACGATCCTTACTTCCGTTCTCCATTGCTGCGATAGATCCCATACCACGGTATACTTTGTATTTTCTTCCCTGATATAATTCAAATGTTCCCGGGCTCTCATCACATCCTGCGAAGATACTTCCCATCATACATACATTTGCTCCGGCTGCAATTGCCTTTGTCATATCTCCAGAGTACTTAATTCCTCCATCTGCGATAATCGGAATATTATACTTATCAGCTGCCTCATAGCAATCCATAACTGCTGAAACCTGTGGTACACCGATACCTGCTATGATACGAGTTGTACAGATAGATCCAGGTCCGATACCAACTTTAACGGCATCTGCTCCTGCTTTGATCAGTGCCTCTGTAGCCGCACCTGTAGCAACGTTACCTGCAATAACCTGCAGATCCGGGAATTTGGACTTAATCATATCTACTGTACGAATAACATTTGCAGAATGTCCATGTGCAGAATCCAGAACAACAACGTCAACTTTTGCATTCACAAGCTCCTGAGCTCTCTCGATACAGTTTGCTGTAATACCAATTGCAGCTCCGCAAAGCAGACGTCCCTGTGCATCTTTTGCTGCCAGTGGATACTTGATCTGTTTCTCGATATCTTTAATTGTGATAAGTCCTTTTAAATGAAAATCTTTATCTACAATTGGAAGTTTCTCTTTTCTTGCCTTTGCAAGAATCTTCTTAGCTTCTTCCAGAGTAATTCCTTCCGGAGCTGTAATCAGACCTTCTGAAGTCATAGACTCTTTAATCTTCTTTGAGAAATCTTCCTCGAATTTTAAATCGCGGTTCGTGATAATGCCGACCAGTTTCCCATTCTCTGTAATCGGCACACCGGAAATGCGGAATTTCCCCATCAATTCGTTGGCATCTGCCAGTGTATGATCCGGTGAAAGATAAAATGGATCCGTGATAACACCATTCTCAGAACGCTTTACTCTATCGACTTCTTCTGCCTGCGCCTCAATAGACATATTCTTATGAATGATACCGATTCCTCCCTGACGAGCCATAGCAATCGCCATACGATTCTCTGTAACTGTATCCATGCCTGCACTCATCATCGGTATGTTAAGTTTGATCTTTCTTGTCAGATAAGTAGACAGATCAACTTGATTTGGAATTACTTCTGAATAAGCTGGTACTAAAAGTACATCATCAAATGTAATCCCTTCTCCAATAATCTTTCCCATGATTATTATCCTCACTTTCCATTGTAATATTTAAAAGCTATGATACAAAAAACAATCGGCATTTGTCAACCGTTTTCCCTATTTTACCACAAATTGTACTAAAAAGAAAACTTCTTAATCCAAGAGTTTTCAAAATACTAATCTATCCTTATTAGATTTGCTAATACACTACTAATACACTTCGATCGGTCTTCACCACTTGACCATGCACCAAATCATAAAAAGAGCAGATATCCCTTTCTAATAAACTCGAAAGTTCTACCTGCCTTTTTATTACATAGTCTGATCGTACTGCTTAAATTACATCATTCCCATGCCTGCTCCGCCACCTGCTGGCATTGCCGGAACATCTTCTTTAATATTTGCTACACATGACTCTGTAGTTAAAAGTGTAGATGCTACACTTGTTGCGTTCTGAAGTGCGCTTCTTGTTACTTTTGCCGGATCAAGAATTCCAGCCTCTACCATATCTACATACTCTTCTGTCAGTGCATTAAAGCCTACACCCGGTTTGGATTCGGATACTTTATTAATAATAACAGAGCCTTCCAGTCCTGCATTTGCAGCAATGTGGAATAACGGAGCCTCAAGTGCTTTGAGAACTACATTTGCTCCTGTCTTCTCATCACCCTCTAATGTTGCTGCATATTTTGCAACTTCTTTTGCTGCGTGAATATATGCAGAACCACCTCCTGCAATGATTCCTTCTTCTACTGCTGCTCTTGTTGCTGCAAGTGCATCTTCCATACGAAGCTTAGCTTCTTTCATCTCAACTTCTGTTGCAGCTCCGACACGGATAACTGCTACTCCACCTGCCAGTTTTGCAAGTCTTTCCTGAAGCTTCTCTCTGTCGAAATCAGATGTTGTCTCTTCAATCTGAGCTTTGATCTGAGCAACTCTTGCCTGAATAGAATCTTTTTCTCCATATCCATCAACGATAACTGTATTCTCTTTCTGCACTTTTACAGATTTTGCACGTCCAAGCTGATCCATAGTTGTATCTTTAAGCTCTAATCCAAGTTCCTCGGAAATAACCTGACCACCTGTCAAGATTGCGATATCTTTGAGCATCTCTTTTCTTCTATCACCATATCCCGGTGCTTTTACTGCTACCACATTAAATGTTCCACGCAGTTTATTTACAATCAGAGTTGTAAGAGCTTCACCCTCAACATCCTCTGCAATGATCAGAAGTCTTGATCCTGACTGAACGATCTGCTCAAGTACAGGAAGGATTTCCTGAATGTTACTGATCTTCTTATCTGTGATCAGGATATATGGATCATCCAGATTTGCCTCCATCTTATCCATATCTGTTGCCATATATGCAGAAATATATCCACGGTCAAACTGCATACCTTCTACCAGGTCGAGTTCTGTCTTCATAGTCTTAGACTCTTCTATTGTAATAACACCATCATTGGATACTTTTTCCATAGCATCTGCTACCATTGTTCCAACTTCTTCATCTGCTGCAGAAATTGCTGCAACTTTTGCAATCTGATCTTTTCCTTTTACTTTGCTGGACATCTCTTTAATAGCCTCAACAGCTGCATCCGTTGCCTTCTGCATTCCTTTACGAAGGATAATCGGATTAGCACCTGCTGCCAGGTTCTTCATTCCCTCATGTACCATTGCCTGTGCAAGTACAGTAGCTGTTGTAGTACCATCTCCTGCCACATCATTTGTCTTAGATGCAACTTCTTTGATGATCTGTGCTCCCATATTCTCAAATGGATCTTCTAATTCAATCTCTTTTGCAATTGTTACACCATCATTTGTAATCAGTGGTGCTCCAAAAGACTTATCTAAAACTACGTTACGTCCTTTTGGTCCAAGTGTTACTCTTACTGTATCTGCTAACTGATTTACTCCAGCTTCCAGAGCTTTTCTTGCTTCTGCTCCGTATTTAATTTCCTTTGCCATGATAAAATGCCTCCTATAATATCATTTATAATTCTTCAATGTAAACTACTCAATGATTGCTAAAATATCATCCTGTTTTACAACGATATACTCTTCGTCTTCAATCTCAACAGATGTTCCTGCATATTTAGAATAGATGACCTGCTGTCCAACTGTAACATTCATCTTCACTTCTTTACCATCAACAGTTCCTCCCGGTCCAACTGCGATAACCTCTGCCTGCTGTGGTTTCTCCTTGGACTGTCCCGGAAGTACGATTCCTGACTTTGTAGTCTCTTCAGCCACGATCTGTTTCAATACAACTCTGTCTCCTAATGGTACTAATTTCATTATATATTCCTCCTTGCTTTAACATCTTCTTGTTGTTAGCACTCATAAAAAGAGAGTGCTATTAAAAACTCTAGATATAAAATAGCACTCTCTTTCCCTTTTGTCAATATTCTTTTATTTATTTTATTTTGTTCACACAATTTTCATAAAATCCGTTTTGTACACGAAATACTATGACTTTTCCGGCTTTATTACAGTATCTTTCACGGATAACTCCCAGACACCATATTTCTCTCTTCTCACTATCCACGGTACATTTATATACTCCATCCAAAGAAAAACTTGTAATATCTGATTTTCCTGCAATTAAGTATATGTTCTCTTCTTCCGGATTATACCGGATGATTTTACAATGATGAATCACTTCATCTTTTTCACCGTCTTCCAGAATCGTCCGCGTCATTTGAAGCACTGCAGGACACTCCTCATACATGTTGTCCATCCTCCGATTATTCTAAGTTTATCCTCTGTTCTTCTCTTCCTTAATGTGCTCCAGTTCTGTAAATACGTAATCATTTACAACTTTGATATAAGTTCCTTTCATTCCTGATGAACGAGATTCAATAACTCCCGCACTTTCAAACTTGCGTAGGGCATTTACAATAACAGAACGTGTAATTCCAACTCTATCTGCGATCTTACTTGCCACCAGTATTCCTTCTGATCCATCTAATTCATCGAAAATATGAATGATTGCCTCTAATTCTGAATATGAAAGTGTACTGATTGCTGACTGCACAATATGCTCTTTTCTTGTCTCTTCTGCACTTTCTTCATTCACAGAACGAAGCATCTCAAGTCCAACAACTGTAGTTCCATACTCACTAAGAATGATATCATCAATCTCGTAAGGTTTCTCTACTTTGTAAATAAACAATGTTCCAAGGCGTTCTCCGGCAATATTGATTGGTGTGATAATTGCCTGATATCCTCCGGTTGCCTCTGCTGAAAAACCAAGTGTCTGAAGATTTACATTTTCTTTTGTCGATAAAATACTGAGCAATCTTTCGTTCAACATACTGTCGATATGCTCACCAACCTCACAGGCAATCAATTCGCCAATCGGCTTCACATTCAGACATCTGCTTTTTCCAAGCACCTTTCCTTTTTTACTGACTACCAGAACATTCGATTCCAGTATCTCTGTTAAGACCTCGCATATATCATTGAATACGACTTTACTGGAATTATTGTTGTGTAGTAATTTGTTGATTTTTCTAGTTTTATCTAATAATTGTACGCCCATATGCAATTCCTCCATCTATGAGTGTATATTATCATACAATTCACG
>CAKRCL010000050.1 GCA_934307335.1 uncultured Dorea sp.
TGTTTCAGAGAGATAAATCAACCATTTCCAGACATATAAAAAATATATTTACAGAAGGTGAATTACAGCGGGATTCAATTGTTGCAAAATTTGCAACAACTGCGACTGATGGGCAATCGGGGGTTTAAAAGAATACATGAGGAAAGGTTTTGCTTTAGATGACGATTGTTTGAAAAATCTGGGTGGCGGTGAATATTTCAAGGAGGAAGAAAATGAATTATTATAATTTAACAACACCGCAGAAGAACATATGGAATCTTCAGAAATATTATGGAGATACCGCAATAGGAAACCAGTGCGGAGCTATTTTTTATAATGAAAAGCGAGATAGTGATTTGTTGAGAATGGCGGTACATATTTTTATTAAGCATCAGAGCGGGATGCGTCTGCGATTTGTAGAAAAGGAAGATGTGTTACAATACATTTCAAATGAGGTGGAAGACATTCCAATAATGACTTTTGCTACAATGGATGAATTTGATTACTTTACAGAAGGATTTGCAAAAAAATCGATTGGTCTTAATGATGTAGCGATGTATCGTTTTGTGATTTTTCAGGTGGAAAATAAAAGTGGAATTCTGGTGGTTTTGAGCCATCTCATATCGGATGCATGGACATTTGGACTGATGGCTAACCAGGTGGATGAGGCATATCACACTCTTGCAGAGAAAACAGATTATGATAATATATGGCTGGCTGATTATACTGAATATGTGCAGAAAGAAAAAGAATACTTTGTTTCAGAAAAATATAAAAAGGATAAATTCTATTGGGAAAATAAATATATATCCCAGCCTGAAAAAAGTATTATAAAAATGATATCAGCAAAAGCGGAGGGGATTGAAGCAAAGAGATATACAAAATGTCTGTCTGTTGAATTGGAAGATAAGATTAATAAATTTTGTAGTAATCATCAGGTGACACCGGCGGTTTTATTTGAAATGGCTGTTATTATATATTTGGCAAAAATAAATGCCGAAAATACTACAATAACAATTGGTATACCTGTATTAAACCGAAGCAATGCAAAAGAAAAGAAGATTGCCGGAATGTTCGTGTCTACAATGCCTCTTACAGTAGGTGTAAAAGCAGATATGGAAATACTTGAGCTTGCACATCAGATTAGAAAGGGACATATGGAGATATTCAGACATCAGAAATATCCGTATTCAGATATCTTGAAATACTTAAGGGAAAAGCAGAATTTTTTTGGAAACCTTTATGATGTGATGATTAGCTATCAGAATGCTAAAACTGATACTAATGCTGAAACAAAATGGTATTCCAATGGATATAGTGAAGTGCCATTTACTATGCATATTGATAATCGTGATGAAAAAAGTACACATACAATAAATGTTGATTATCAAACAGCGGCATTTAAGGATGATAGAGAAATAAAATATGTAATCAGTCGCATAGAGCATATCTTAACACAGATTGTGGATGAGACATCAAAAAATCTTAAAGAGATTGGCACTGTTCCACAGACTGAGATGAAAAAGATAATAGAAGAATTTAATGATACATATGTAGAGTATCCAAGGGAAAAGTGTGTCCATGAATTGTTTACAGAACAGGCGAAAAAGATGCCAGATGAGATAGCACTTGTGTTTGAAGACGAGAAATTTACATATAAGCAGCTTGATGAAATGTCTAATTCGCTTGCACATTATTTGAGAGAAAAGGGTGTAAAAAGGAATGAAGTAGTTCCAATAATTGCAAGAAGAAGCTGGCATGTGATCGTGGCAATGCTGGGCATTATGAAAGCTGGTGGGGCATATATGCCAGTTTCACCAGAATTTCCATTAGAGCGTATTAAATATATGTTTGAAATTGCTGAGGTGAGAGTAGCACTTACATATGGTTATAGCATAGCTGTAGATAATACATATTTTAAAGATGAAAAGATAGAAATGATTTCACTTGGGGATATAGATTATTCTGTAAATATACTTGGACTACAGAATCAAAATCGACCAGAAGATTTGTGCTATATAATTTTTACATCTGGTTCAACAGGCCAACCGAAGGGTGTTTCTATTGAGCATAGTAATGTTATAAATTATTGTCACAATAACAGGTATAATATATGCAGTAAAGCGGTTTCAAGAGATAAAATGAAAATTGTTTCTGTAACAAATATAGTGTTCGATATTTTTGTTACAGAAAGTTTGCTGCCATTATTGAATGGTATGATTATTTATTTGGCTGATGAAGACGAAGTAATTTCACAAAATAAATTATCAAAACTTATTATGAAAAATAAAATTGATGTAATACAAACTACACCGACAAAAATGAAAAGTTATATGCTTGATAAAAATCTTGACTATCTTTCAATTTTGAAAGTAATTGTTTTGGGGGGAGAAGCATTCTCAGAGGAATTATATAAAGAGATAGCAAATTATTCAAAAGCAAAAGTAGTTAATATATATGGACCAGCAGAAACTACAGTGTGGTCAACTATTACAACCATATGTAACGATGATATCACCATCGGCTCTCCAATAGCAAACACCCAAATCTACATTCTTGACAAAAACAATGAGTTGTTTCCTATAGGTGTACCGGGAGAACTTTGTATTGCAGGAGAAGGTGTCGGTAAGGGATATCTTTACCGCCCTAACCTCACAGCAGAAAAATTTGTGCCTAATCCATTTGCTACAGCAGAAAATCGTCATGGAAAAATTATGTATCATACAGGTGATTTAGCTTGCTGGAGAGCAGACGGTGAGATTGAATATCTTGGCAGAATTGATACACAGGTTAAAATCAGAGGCTTACGTATTGAACTTGGTGAAATTGAAAATGTAATGAGCGGTTTTGATGGGATTCAACTTACGGCAGTAGTAGACAAGAGGGATGAGAATAACCGTCAGTATCTGGTAGGATATTACACCTCTGAGAAAGAGATTAATGAAAAGAAATTGAGGACACATTTATCGTCAAAGCTTCCAAAATACATGGTACCTAATTATTTTATGAGGCTTGAGGCTATGCCTATGACAGCAAGTGGTAAGACGGATAGAAAGAATCTTCCTGTACCTGACTTTACAATGATAGAAAGAGAGTATGTGGCACCTGAGACAGAAATGAAAACTAATTTATGCAAGTTGTTAGGAGAGATTTTGCATATAGAAAAGGTTGGTGTGGAAGATGATTTTTTTGAAAATGGCGGAGACAGTTTGGCAGCACTTGAGTATGTTGCAAAGGCACATGGAATAGGTGTTGAAATGTCGTTACAGAATGTATTTGATTATCCAACGGTTAGAAGTTTATGCGATTTCTTACAAGGAGAAAAGAAGGAAAAAGTACAATACAAAGATTCCGATTTTGATAAATATAAGGAAATATTTGACAGAAATATGCTCACTGAAAATGAGACGTTTGAAAAGAAATCACTTGGGAATGTACTTCTTACCGGTGCTACAGGATTTCTTGGAGCACATGTGCTTGATGAATTGATGAGAAAAGAAACCGGAAAAATATATTGCCTTGTTAGAAGCAGTAAGGAAGATGACAGACGTGGAAAGTTAAATGAAATTCTCAGATATTATTTCGGAGACAGGTATGAATCTGAAATTAATAAGAGGATTATTCCTGTTGTTGGGGATATTGAAAAAGAAGGACTGACAGATGTTATGCTTACAGATATTCAGACGGTAATACATACGGCAGCCAGCGTAAAACATTACGGTTCATATAGTTATTTCTATAGAGTAAATACAGAGGGAACAGCACATATTGTAGAGTATGCAAAAAAGACAGGTGCAAAGCTTATTCATATATCAACATTGAGTGTCAGTGGCAACAGTATGGCAGATGATTTTAGTGTATATCGTTCTGAGGATGAAAAATTTTTCTATGAAACATCATTTTATATCGGACAGCCTCTGGATAATGTATACATCCACAGTAAATTTGAAGCAGAGCGAGTGGTGTATGATGCGATGTTGGAAGGATTAGATGCAAAAGTAATCAGAGTAGGTAATCTTACAAATCGTGCAATTGATTATAAGTTCCAGCCAAACTATACATCAAATGCTTTTCTTACAAGAGTAAAAGCAATATTGGAGTTTGGTTTATTTCCGGATTATCTTATGAATCTGTATGCAGAATTTTCTCCAATTGACAAGACCGCAGAAGGAATTGTAAAGATTGCCCAGTATGCAGATAAGCAGTGTGTATTTCACCTGAATAGCGACAAAGTTATATATTTCAACCGTTTCCTGGAGATAGTGCGTAAGCTTGGAATACCTATGAAGGTTGTAAGTGGCGAAGAATTTAATAAGGCGTTACAGGGCACAATTAAGCAGAGAAACACAGAACACATATTTGAAGCATTTCAGAATGATATGGATGAGCAGGGAAGACTTGTATATGATAGCAATATCCGTATCGAAAATGATTTTACACTTTGCTTTTTAAAGAAGGTAGGATTTGAATGGGATAAAACAGATATGGAATACATTAATGGCTATATAGATTATTTTCGCAAAATAGGATATCTGGATAAAATCTGCAAATAGGAAAATTGATAGAAAAAATAATACTTACATTGGTTAATTTTACAATACCTGAAAAAGATATGATTACAGAAAAATCGGGCCTTGTTTATTGGTATTGAACTTATTGGAATACAAAGTATTAAAAGGTATGTACAAAGTATTAAAAGGTAGCAGTGGAATGTTCGAACAAAATATAGTATGATAATAGATAGAGTAAAATACAAAGGAGAAGAGTCATCATGAAAAAATTTGTGGAAGAATTCAAAGCATTTGCCTTGCGTGGAAATGTAATGGACATGGCAGTCGGTGTGATTATCGGAGGCGCATTCTCCGGAATTGTAACATCTCTGACGGATAACTTTATTAATCCAATCTTAAATCTTTTGACAGGCGGCGCAACTTACACTATGACAGACGTTGCAGGATTTGCATCTAGTTTTGTATCAGCAGTTGTAAATTTCCTTATCATGGCACTTATTTTGTTCTGTCTGATGAAAGGGATTAACAAATTACTTTCTTTCAATAAGAAGGAAGAAGCCCCGGCAGAGCCGACAACAAAGACATGTCCATACTGCCAGAGTGAAATCAGTATCAAGGCAACCCGCTGTCCACACTGTACTTCTGTATTGGAAGGAAAATAAAAGCGGCATATACCGCCGAGGTAGTTGTGAGCCGGGTAGAATCACAGCTTAACCAATATCTGGCAGAATACGAAGCCCTTGGAGAAAAAGAACGAGAAAAAAAGTTGCAGAAGTAAAAGAAAATTCCTGGCAGTAGGAGCAGATGCAGTGATTCTCGATATGAGAGGACTGTTGGAGTATTTCCAGTATTTCTAATTTTTAAAACACTATTGAAAGTGCTTGACTGAGCAGGAGACGGAGTGGTATACTGCCCTTAAATCAAAGAAATTATGGAGAGAATGAAATGTCTAAAGACGTATTAGTTGTGGATTATGAAGGTAATATGTGTGTAATCCCGTTTAATAGTAAGACGGTTTTTGAAACAGTAGCTTTTGATTTCGTTTGCAAGACACAGGAATGTAAGCCTCAATATTCCAGTGAATCAGGCTGGGTTATATGGGCAATTGCAGTAAAATATGATGATCAATTAGTATTAATTCAAAATCATACATATGATGATGGAGTAAAAATAATTGTTGATAAATTAGTGGATGCATACAACAATAATGTAGCAGCTGTTTTTTCAGAGGAAGATAATGTTACCGTATCTTTTGGAGAAGAGGCATTACGCGCATATAACGTAGCAACTGAATCTTAGGATACTTCAATGTAATCAATATATTTTATAAAACACCAATTGAATAAAATGCATTTTATAAGTAGAGTTTTCAAACTCTACTTTTTTTTTCGTAAAAATGCACGTTAAAAATACGGTCTATAAGCGAAAATATAATTAAAAAGAAGAAAAGACAAGCGAAAAAGAACAAGAAATTACCCGGCATGCAGATAAGTGAGAAAGGCGGTGAAAACATGAAACTGTTATCCATCTGGAATATAGAACTTCTGACCATTGGATTACTTGCAGTATTTGTGGTACTTATGGAGATTCAATCCCTTTTCTGGAAAGAAGCAGGATCTGATACAGAGGTGAAAATCTGGAGGCTGAAGGCTCGCAGCGTGCAGGCTGCAGAAGGAGTCGCGGGTGCATTGATGAAGTATAAACAGCTGACTTCGGAAGTACTACTAGGGAAAGAACAGTATTACGTTGGCAATCGCATTTACGATGACATATATATCAAAAGCGATTCAAAAGCCAGAGTCCGCGCGTATCTCAATGTGCATGAAGACAGAATTCTTATGACAGTCTTAAAAGGAAAGGTTTTTGTCAATGAAAAAGAGTATGTGGAAAACTGTAAAAAACGTATTACACTGGGTGAGTTTTCAAACGTCAGGTTTGCAGACACTGACATGGTATTTCAGAAATTGAAGAAAGAGAGATGGTAATTATGATTGTAATCATTTGTGTCGTATTTAGCATTGCGCTTTATATTTGGACCGTTGCATCCATTAGTTACGGAACCATGTACCCCATGCTCGGATATACACTGGGCCTTATGCTTGTAATGTTATTTGTCATAGACGGATACATCATTTGCAGTAACAAAAGAGTCCGCCAGGGTGTAGTGATGTTAGGTGTATTCCTGAATCTTCGTTTATCCATCTCCTATTGTACATGGACCATGCCGAATACAAAGGGACAGGATAAAATTTCGCACTGGGATATGTTGAAGTCAACCGGTCTTCAGGAGGTTGTGATGGTAATCGGAGTCTTTGTACTTGTGAGTCTGCTTATCTGTCATACAAAGATTTATCGCATCCGTACATTGAACGTACTTTTGGCGGTGGTACTCCCGCTGGTAATGATTGGAGCCCGACAGACAGGAAGAAAAGTAGGAGGATCCTATCTCACCATCTTTGGTGTAATGGTATTCGGACTTGTTCTCGCCGGATTTCCGTTTGTGACGGCAAACTTACTCACAATGGAGGAGAACAGATATGTAGGATCTGATGTGAAGAAGATGCCGTGGAATCTGGCATTGTTACTTTTGTATGAAGGAGTAATGTTTCTTGGCTGCGCAATTGTGAATGAATACGGTTTACTCCTGGTGATTGGAATTACCGGATCGCTTTTGTTCTGGCTTCGCTGTAAGAGCCTGTGGACAAAGTTGTGCTATTCCGTCACCTGTATGGCTTCAGCATTGTTCATTGCATTAGAGGTAGGGCATATCAGCCAGAGATTTAAAGTCATGGTTGACCCGGTACATACGTCGAATAAAAAAGTAGCAGAGACCGTATTATATCTGTTTCGGAATCTTCGAAGAATTGGATTTTGGGGCAATTCCATCGGAAATCTTCCACGGGTGATTTACCGCCAGTTAGACACGGATCATGTAACTGTATTACTGATGAATGACTATTCTGTAGTTCTGGCGGTACTTGTGATTATTCTTATGATGCTCTTTGGTAGATGGATGTTCAAACTTGAACCAGGTCTGTGCAGCTATGACAGATATTTAAATTTAACGGCAACAATCGTATTCATGACGGTTCTGGTCATGCATGTGGCATCCAACCTTGGGTCCTTTATTACTGCAGGCGTCGGAATGCCATTTATTTCCCGGGGAAGTGTAAATATAATGTATGCGGTGCTTGCCGGGATTCATACAGGATTATTAGGAAAGGGAAAATACTTATGTTACGAAAAAGAAGAAGAAATGGAAGTGTAGTAATTTACCGTGTATTTCTGGCAACAATGATTGCAGCAGTTGTTCTCTTTCTGATGCGTGTTGCTTCAAGAAAGCTGGAAACAGACTTTTCCGTCGGCCAGATGATACATCTGAGCCAGAGTTACAAAATGGGAAACATCTATGACGGAAATGGTGAGTTGATTGCAAAAGGCAGTAGAAAAAGCAGCATGGAATATGAAAGTGAGAAAACAGCCACAGCATTTCAGGACATTGTCGGAGCAGATATCAGTCAGACGCTTGGCATCCGTAATAACATCTGTAGCAATGCGTTATGGATTTACGGGACAGAGACGAACGCACTGGATATGAAAAATCTGATTGTCCCCTCAAAGTCTGTGAAAAAAGGCGGCGATGTTCAGTTGACTCTTCGTAAAGATTTACAAGAGCATTTGGCAGAAATGGTTGCCGAAAGCGGTTATGAGAAAGCATATGTGATAGTGAGCAATTATAAGACAGGTGAGATTTTGGCTATGTACTCTAACGGAGGCAACTGTCTCGATGAAATGCTGCACCCTGGCTCGACGATGAAACCATTTTATCTTGCAGCAGCGCTCAGTGTGGATCCACAGCTTGTGGATTACACTTATGACTGTGAAGCGGACAGTCACGATTTTGGCAGTGGTGTTCAGGCGGTTCACATCAACTGTGCCGGAAAAGCGAACCATGGTACAACAGATTACACAAAAGCTATGGCGAAGTCCTGTAATGCCTGGTTCAGCAGCTCGCTCGACCGCCTGGATCAGGACAAGCTCCTGGAAGCAATGAAAGTGTGGGGCTTTGACTCCTCTTATTCTTTTGAACAGTTCCGCTATATGGACCATACATTTGATGGCAAAAGCAGCAGTAATTCCGTTGTGGCAAAAGGAGTGACGGCGGGAATGAAAAAGCTGGGGACTGATTATCGAGAAAAAAGACTTCGTTACGAAATCATCGGTCAGGGGAACGCGCATATCACTGTGGAAGCCATGAACTTCCTCACGGGCGCCTTATTAAATGAAGGTGTACTGAAAGAGCCAGTCTGGATCAAAGCAAAACGGACATCCGCAACAGACGGAGAATGGAAAAAGTTAGAAAGAATGAATGAATACGTAATGTGCAAGAAAGACGTGGCAGATACAGTAGTACAGACACTTGAGGCAGTCATGGAGTCCGGCACGGGAAGATCCTTTGCAATGCCGGAAGCAGGACTCGCCGGAAAGACAGGCACTGCCCAGAAGGCAGACAGAAATGGAAATCTCAATGGAAAACAGACCGTATGGTTTACCGGAGGTCTGACTGGAGAGGCTGGTGAGATGAACCCGATTGCGATTACGGTGGCATTTGATAACGTAGACAGCTCTGTGACAAGTTCAGCAGCAGGTACATTTGCAAGAGATGTTTTGACATATATGTTGACAGAAGGAGGAAGCGAAGATGAATAAGAATAAAAAAAGAGGATTCAAAAAGAAATTTGAAGAGTTCCTTGATAAGAGTATGGAAGGCAGAAATGAAAGAAAATGGGATGACTGGGATGATGAAGGCAGTGACCAGCTGAATTACATCCCCTGGAAAGATTCGGATGGCAATGAACTGAAACCGGAAGAGATACTCTTCTGTGACAAGGAGACTATGCCGCATGAAGAAATTGAAGTCTATGACGGCAGCGAAAATGAGTTTTACAACATTCAGAGTCCCGGTGTGAAATTCATTTTTGATACAAAGGTGGGAAACTTCCCAATCGCTCTTAGAACACGGGAAGGCAAGCTTTTATACAACAAGTTTTCAGACAGAACCGGTGAGATTCTGCCTTATCATTGTGGCGCTGTTCCCAAATTGAGTATTGGAATGAAAGGTGTGCCAATGAGTGGGAAGAGCGTTTTTTATTATCAGCTTATCGATGAGACGCTCCACAGTGAAATCGCCCGTGACACAGATGTTGGTTTTTCCTGTGATCTTCCGCTGAAAAGTAGTCAGTACGAGAAAGACGAAAAATGCTGCGAGGACTTCAAAAAAGGAGTCCTCCCGGGACGTAACAGACGCGGTCAGGGGCTTAATCCATATTCTTTCTTAGTCACAAGAGGAAACGGATGGATGCAGAGAAATATGATGTTACAGTTAGAAGATGTCGACGGACAGGAGTGCGTAGAGGATGTATCCTGGGAAAATAAAAAATATTGTTACGATTACTTTTTCTTGATGGTAGGAGCGGATGACATTCTTTCGGCAGAGCAGGGGAATCCGCTTCAGTGTAAGAAGATGATTGATGAGCTTGTACCGAGAATGAGTGTCTTTCGTGAGCAGGAAGATTTTGAGATTCTTGTCATTTTGACAAAGGCAGATCTTCTGGATAAAGAAAATCCTTATCTGAAAAATGCGTTTGCAAATTCCATTGAGACTGAGCATGGAGTAGTAAGACAAGGGATTCACAGAAAAGCATTTCACTGGGATGTATTCAATCAGAGAAGTGCGAGTCTGAAAAAGTATATCAAACAGGTAGCGCCACTTTTTTACCAGAGTCTGATTCATATGGTCCCGGAAAGATGTCTGAAATTTGCCATGATTGCCAGTGTCGGATGTGAGTGCAAAGAGACATACGATATGGAAAACTATGCGCCGTTCTGCATCGATGAACCTCTACTCTATGTTCTTGCAAAGAATGATATGTATCCTTCTGTCAGAAAAAGCAGTGTGGCTGGTACTTCTGGAAAAAAGCAGACAGAAGGTAAAAAATCAAAGAAACAGCGCAATTTTCTGGAATGGATACTTGATATATCAGGGTTATCTGGCGGCGATTCAGATGACGACGTGTGGGAGGAAGAGTATCAGTCTCACCAGTCTCAGGACACAACAGAAAAGAAGAAACAGAAGGAACAGGACGAAGCAGGTAAGAAGAAGTCAAGATTTAAAGTGTACAAAGGAGAGAATGAAACATGGCAGGAAGATTTGTAATAGACTGTGACCCCACCCGCGGGGGTCAGGTCATAGTGGCATCGACCGGACTTGACCAGACGGTGAAAACGGAAATAAAAGAACGATACAGCGAACTGATTGCGAAGTCAGAGAAGGGCACATGTTACTGCGTGTGTCCTCTCAGAGATGGAAGATATGCAGTTACTTATGCGTACAGAGTCGGCGCATCCAAACATGAATTCAGACCTCACGAGATTATTCGCGGAATGTTAGTTAGCCAAGAGGAATTGGAAGACATTTGTCAGCATCTTGCTTCGAATCAGTTGGAAAAACTGTTCTTCCCCGTAGAACCAAATCCGGATTTCCCGGATGACTGGGTAGTGCCGGAGCACTGGAACCAGGCATTACACGACAACGAAGTACTTTCTCATTATCTGAATCATATGGAGTACGACAAAATGATTGGAATCATAAGAGCTTTGAAAGAAATAGAGAAGAGTGGATATAAAGTACAGCTTCTTGTACCAGAAGGCATGCGAGCTCTTACCATGGCAGTACTGAATCGTATTGCATTACAGAGTCGCGTAAGACTTTTTCTTTTAGCAGAAGGCGAATGTACCTTGCAGGATCCGGATATCGTACTGGTTGAAAAACTGGAATACATGGATGCCAGAAAATATAACAGAATGACACTGGAAGGTCTTGTAAGCTGGGGAAACAGCCTTGGGAAAAATACTGGTCTTAAAAAATGTGAAAAAGAAGAAAAACGAGAGCAGAAGATAAAGGCTCTGGTAGATTTGTGCCGTGCCTATGTGCTGGATGCCGGAGTGTCATCCTACGAGCTGCAGGGCAGAATCCAGGAGCTTCATGAGACTTATGGAAGTGGAGTGTATGAAAGCTTCTTGAGAAAACTACGTAACGCATTGTATCAGTTTCAAACAGAGACAATGTGTCAGGAAAGCTTTATGGAGCTTCTGTATATGTGCTTTTACAGCCCATGTCCTGACGAAAAAAAGGTGACGGGAATGGAGATAAAGCTGGTTTATGATTATCCGGGAATGCTTCGCTTTATCAGAAAAAAAGCTTCGAACAGGCGTCAGCTGAAAAAGATGACAGCAGCGATGTTGAAATTCCAGTTTGCTGCATGTCTGACAGAGATGGATGAGAAATTTCTTTATAACGAAACGATGAAAATGTTAAAAAAAATAACAAAAGGAGGATTTTATTTATGAGAAAAACGTTAGTTGTAGACGCAGGAAGTACCAATTACACAAAAAAAGTGACCTCAGCTATGAGCGAAGAAGAGATTGAGAAGAAACAGATTGTGGACGATATCTTAGATGAAAAAGCAAGTTAAGATCATATAAAGCAATGAGATCCTGCCTTCCAGATAGAAAATAGAGGGCAGGAAGCTCAAAAGAAAGGAAAAGGCTTATAAGATGGATCATTTATTTTCGAAAGATGTAGATCAGGCAATGAAAGCGCTTCGAGAGCTGGAGCCAGAAATGTGGGAGCAGAAGAAGATTATTTCAATTCAATAAATTTACTGAAACAGGGACATAAGACAAGGTCATAATAAATTTATAGATTTTTTCCGGGAAATGGAACATTTTAATGAATAAAGATACAGTATTCTATATTCAACAAGGAAATACAAATTCAAAATTGAAAGGAGAATGTATCATGAGTTGGTTTACAGATGAAAGCGGTTCCGTTGTTGGAGAAGGAAGTATTGGAGGTTATTACGGAGATTCTTATGGGAGCTATGAAGGAAAAATCTACGATGATGGAACGATTGTAGATAAGACAGGAAGCATTGTGGGAAATATTGGAGAAGACGGACAGGTATATGA
>CAKRCL010000051.1 GCA_934307335.1 uncultured Dorea sp.
GGGACTTGAACCCGTACGCAAGCAATATGCACAAGATCCTTAGTCTTGCTCGTCTGCCAGTTCCGACACTTCCGCATAAATGGCTTTTCTCGATTGCCCGAAAATTATAATACTACATTCCATTCAAAAAAGCAACAATAATTTTCATATTTTTTACAACTTTTTAATTTTTTTATTTTACTTTATATTTTTGATTTTTCAGTACAGATTTTCTGATGTAAAAAAATGTGTTTTCTTCTCCTTCTTCCGCAAGCATTTTTAAAAGTCTATGAAGAAGTTCTGCCGTATCCGGATGAATCATCTTCCCAAGTCTTGCAGCACCTTTTTCATAGTACTCCAACGGTGCCTGATCTGTATACTGATCTTTCATATAATTTTTTGATGCTGCCACACGGTCAACAAACATCTCCACGACATATCTAACCGGCATCTTCATTCCAATAATTCCTTCTTCCGGATTGACACTATAATCCAGCCAGTACTCATAATGATGTCGGTTACGACCTTTATGATGAAGCCATGCTGAAGAATATCCTTTCATTTCACGCTCTGCATTATTGGGACTTCGTGTCCCCTGATAGAATTTACATCCAACAAAAAATTCTGTCGGTGAATACTTGGAAAGATCATGTAAAAGTCCCTGTCTGTACAAGCCAGCCTTAAAACAGCCTTTGCACACAAGCCACTTGTGATGATTAATTGTCTTTAAATGCTGCCATGCTTTCATAAATCTCTCCCCTCTGCCAGTACAACGATTTCCCGTTCACACAGCTCTATTTCTCTCTGATTTTCCAGCAGTATAGGATTTTTCAAAACACCTTCCTTTGTCGAAGCAATACGGTACCATTTTTTTCCCTTCTTAAGTACCGGCAAAGCAAATTCATGCTCAAGCCAGTGCATGTTATATGCCACAAAACAAGCTGGTTCCTGCTCTTGCTGGCTACTGTAATAAATCCCTATTTGTCTGCTCGCTATTTCTGTCGGTGCTCTCCATGCCATCTCACCATGATAAGAAACATCCGGAATTCCACATCCACTTCTATCCATGCCAAGAAGTTCCTGCTTCTGATGCAAAACTTTATATTTTTTTCGAAGTTCAATCAATTGCTTTACAAATTGATAGAGTTCCTGTTCTTTTATACGATTTCTCCAATTCAACCAGCCAATTGGATTATCCTGACAATAAACATTATTATTACCTTTCTGAGAATTAGCAAATTCATCACCTGCAAGCATACATGGAACCCCTTGAGACAACATCAATAAAAACCATGCATTTTTTGTCTGATTCTTTCGAAGCTCCAGAACAGCCTTCTTTCTGGTCACTCCTTCTGCACCGCAATTCCAACTGTAATTGTAATCTGGCCCATCCTGATTATTCTCTCCATTGCCCTCATTATGCTTTCCATCATATGAGACCAGATCTTTCAATGTAAATCCCGTATGTGTTGTTATGCAATTATATCTACCATCCAGGTCATTTCTTTTTTTTGTCTGGTTCATGACTGCTGCCACCATGCCTTCATCTCCTTTTAGGAAACGACGCATAATATTCTGGAATTCATCATCATGCTTCAAAATTCTCGTCTTTGCAAGAATCGGATCTTTTAAAATGGAGTCCATCGGCACATTGTATGGATTCAGCACAAACCCATCTATATGATATTCCATCACATAATGTCTCAGACAATCTGTCACCAGCATACCTGGAATCCCTTCTTCAAATGGCATTTCAAGAACAACTTCTATTCCTGCTCTATGACAATGCTTCACAAGATCCTTCAGACCTTTCACTCCATCTCCATTTTCAGAATAAGCACTTTTTGGTGCAAAATAATATCCCGATCCATATCCCCAGTAATTCACTCTTATTCCGGATTCTTCAAATTCATAAACCGGCATACATTGAATCTGATTAATTCCAAGCTCTTTCAGATAAGGAATCTTTTCTATCACACCTTGAAATGTTCCTTTATTTTTGACTTTTGAATAAGGATCTTTTGTAAATCCACGGACATGTAACGAATACGCAATCAGTTCCTCTTGTGATATTTCCGGTTTTTCATCATTCTCCCAGTCATATCGATCTTCATAAAAGATACCCCGTATCTTTTCGTCTTCAACTGCATTTCCAAGCCATTTTTCTTTTCCTGCCAGAGCCTTTGCATAAGGATCCGTCACTATCTTCCCATCAATCTCATAGTTATATTCATAAGCCTCATCTGCAAGTTCCTCCAGTGCCATATACCAGACTGATCCGATATGCACAGAAAAAGCATAAGAAGCCAGTAAACTGGCTTCTCCTTTCCGATAGAGCAGAAGCTTACATGTCTTCCCTTTCGGGACTTCCATGGCAAAATTCGCCCTTCCATTTTTATATGTCACACCCAAAGGTAATGGGCTGCCCTGAACCTTCTTCATGCTCTTTCCTTTCCGCTATTATTGCCAACCATCTACTCCGTACATATCTACATTGTCCTGATTGATCATGAACACATCTTCTTTGATCTCTTTTTCGTAATCTTTTCCTTTTAAAATATTAATAACAATATTCGCCGCATCTTTTCCCATACCAATTGGGGACTGTGCTACTGTTCCTGCAATCTGGTTCTCTGTCTTTTTCAGTTCTTTCTTTATATCCGGCGATCCATCCACTCCATAGATCAATATCTGACTCTGTTCTGCCACATTCAATGCCGTCTTAGCTCCGACTGCCATCTGATCATTTCCACACATAATCGCAACGATATCCGAATGCTCACTCAGAATCTTCTGAGCCGCTTCCAGCGACTTTTGAAATTCGCCACTTGTATCTTCTCTTGCGACAATTTCAAATCCATTCTCTGCTTTCGCAAGTGTCTCTTCAAATCCGGAAATTCTATCATTCACAGAGTTTTGAGTCGGGCATTCTAATATAGCAACTTTACCACCCTCCGGGCATCTTTTAATCAGATCTTCTCCGCATAATACTCCCGCACTATAGTTATCAGAACCGATATATGCATCTACATAATCCATCTCTTTAACTTGAGTGTCAACATTAATGATCTTCACGCCAGCTTCTTTTAAAGCTTCCAAAGACGGCGTAATCTTTTCCCAATCTACCGGGCTTAAAATAATTGCCTGAATTCCTTCATCAATCATCTCCTGAATCTGTGTGGCCTGTGTATCCGGATCTGTCTTTGGATCCTTTACGATAAGTTCACAGTTCTGCCCATTCAATTCTTCTCTGATCGCACTTTCCAAAGTAATAAAATATGGATTTTCCATATCAATTACTGAATAACCAATCCGCCAGATTTCCTGCTCATCCTTATTTTTATCTTCTTCATCTTCCTTGGAAGCAGCATTATCTTCCGGTGTTCCTACGTTCTTTTTACATGCAGTAAGCGCAAAAATACAAAGTAGCATGATTGATAATATCCGCAATGCACGTTTCTTTTTCATATTTATGTATCCTCCTTGTGTAGCATAATCGCTAAACTGTAATTATTTTACAACATTTTTGTAAATTTGGCTACTATCTCTTGCCTTTTACATCCTCCTTTGTTACAGTTAATAGGACTGGATGTAAAAATATCTTTTTTAACATTCCAGGATATCCATAAAAAAGGAGAATCAATATGTGCGAACATTGTAATGATGAAGAATTTTATACGGTCACTCTGAACCTCGAAGATGGTGATCTTGAGTGTGGCGTTATCACTGTATTCGATATGGGAGATCAGGACTACATTGCCCTTTTCCCTTTAGATGAGAATGGGGAACCTGCTTCCGACGATGTCTATCTGTATCGTTACAGCGAAGATGGTGAATCTCAGGAGATCGAATATATCGATGATGAAGATGAGTTAAATGCTGCATCAGATCGCTTCGATGAATGGCTGGATGAGCAGGATCTTTTAGACAGTGACGAGTAATTCTTCAATAAAACGGGACGGGCTTTTGCTCTTTCCGTTTTTTTCCTTTATATAAGTAATAAATAACTTTTTCTTTGCTCTAGTCATTGCTACATAAAAAAGTCTGCGTTCTTCTTCCAACTCTTCTGGCGTTTTTGCCTTTTTATATGGGGTCACACCTTCATTGCTTTCTATCACAAATACTACATCATATTCCAGACCTTTCGCACCGTGCATAGTCAGACATGTGATACCATCTATCCCCCCATTCTTTTGTCTCTGCGTTTTCAAAGTACATTTGTACTCTTCCACATGTTCCAGCCATTCCTGTAAAGTTTGAAATTCTTTCGTTCTTTCCTGAAGCTCGTCCATAACTCCCTTCAATTCCGGATACTCCATCTGGTGTCCAATTGCATATTCTTTCAAAAATTCATCATATCCAATCCCTTTACGGATATACTGAATTGCCGCATATGGGGTCTTCGCACAAATCATCTTCATATCCCACTCTAACTGATCTATTCGATCCTGCATCCAATCCTTATCACAATAGAAACGTCTAAGTGATTCATATGTAACCGGCGTTTCTTCCATACTTTCACGACTCAAGTAACGTTTTGGCCGGTTTGCAATTTCAAGAAAATCCCCACGATCATAAATTCCAAGAGCCAGTCGAAAATAGCAGCATATGTCTGTACATACAAAATGTTCATACAAATGATGAATCCTCTCTTTCATGGTAAATGGAATCTGATACCGTGTAAATGTCTCTGCCAGTACTCTCGCATCTTCTGCCGTCCGGTATAATACCGCCATCTGAGTCAATTTCACACCTTTTTTCTCATATTCTCGAATCTGTTCCAAAATATACTGGCTTTCATCTACCGGATCTTTAGCCTCTTGCACATGAACTGTTTCATCCGCTTCTTGGAATGGCTTTATTTCTTTTTCATATCTGTCTTTATTATGTTCGATGACCCGAAGCGCACCTTTTACAATATGTGCTGTAGAGCGATAATTAATATCCAGCAAAATACGTTTTGCATTCGAATAATCTCGCATAAAATCTTTCATAATTCCAGGCTTTGCTCCTCTAAATCCATAGACTGACTGGTCATCATCTCCCACTACGAACAAGTTGTTTTCAGGAGCTGATAGCATCTGGATGACCTCATATTGAACCTGGTTTATATCTTGAAATTCATCAACCAGAACATAGCGATATTTTTCCTGCCATTTTGCAAGCAAATCTGGTCTTTCGATGAATAATTTTTTACACCAGATCAACATATCTTCAAAATCTAATTTTCGATATTTTTTCTTTTCCGCCTCATAAGTTCTGTAAAGTTCCCGAAATTTTGCCTTAGGATACCTTTGGGACTCATAATTTTCAATATCAATCCCGTTATTTCCAATATTTCCAATTTCTTCCGAAAGCTCTTGAAGGAAATCCGCTTCCTGAGATTTTTCATTCTGCTCCCAATCCATTTTCTTAAGAATATCTTTCAAAAGCTGATTTTTTTCTTCTTCAGAGAGTATATTACTCTGATCCAATCCATAAGCCCACTTTAAGATACCATAAAAAATACCATGAAATGTTCCAAATGTAACCGGAAGTCTTCTTCCTTCCATTACATACTGGAATCTGCTACGCATCTCACCAGCCGCATACTTTGTAAAGGTAATGACCAGAATTTCTTCTGGTCTTACCTTATATACTTTTATCAGATATTCAATTCTTTTTGCAATCGTAAGAGTTTTTCCCGATCCGGGACCTGCAAGGACCAGACATGGTCCTTCCTTATGAGAGACTGCCTCTTTCTGGGCTTTGTTAAGACTCATAGACTCCCCTATCTTTCCAGTAATTCAATACCCTTCTGAATTCTTCTAAGAGATTCCTCTTTTCCAAGAATCTCCATAATCTCCGTTGCTCCACCTGGGGTATTCTGTTTTCCAGATACAGCTGTACGGACCGGCCACATCACATAACCTGTCTTGAATCCCTTTTCATCTACATATGACTTCAGGACTTCAAATAATGCATCATTGCTAAAATCTTCCTGCTCCAAAAGGCGTGGATATACATCCTTTAATACTTCCAGAGCCTTCTCTTCATTCGTCTTCATCTTTTTATGACAATACATTGCTGTATCATACTCTGGAAGTTCCTCAAAGAAATCAATCTGTTCTTTAATATCCGGGAACACTTCTATTCTTGTCTTTACAAGTGTTGCAATTTTCTTCAGATCATAATCTTTTGTTACGACTTTCTGAATATATTTCTTTGCTCTTTCATAAAATTTATCAAAATCCATAGCTTTCAAGTATTCACCATTCATCCATTTTAACTTCTGAATGTCAAATACTGCAGGAGATTTACTCATATTATGATAATCAAATTCTTTTACAAGTTCCTCAAGTGAGAAGATTTCCTGATTTCCTGTCGGACACCATCCAAGAAGTGCAACATAGTTGACAACAGCCTCTGTCACAAATCCCTGCTCAATCAAATCTTCATAAGAAGAATGTCCACTTCTCTTACTTAACTTCTTGTGATTCTCATCTGTGATCAGCGGACAATGTACATAAGTCGGAACATCCCATCCAAATGCTTCATAAATCTTATTATATTTCGGTGAAGAGGACAGATACTCATTACCACGTACTACATGTGTAATCTCCATCAAATGATCATCAATAACATTTGCAAAATTGTATGTCGGATATCCATCGGATTTAATCAAGATCAAATCTTCCAGTTCCTTATTCTCTACTGTGATATCTCCGTAGATTTCATCATGAAATGTTGTCGTTCCTTCTGTCGGCATATTAAAACGAATTACATATGGCTTTCCTGCCGCAAGATTAGCCTCAACTTCTTCTTTACTAAGTCCAAGACAATGCTTGTCATATGCTACGATTTCAGTTCCTTCTTCGGAAACTTTACTCTTTAGGGACTCTAATCTCTCTTTATCACAAAAACAATAATAAGCAGCCCCTTTGTCAATCAGTTCTTTTGCATATTTCAGATATAATCCGGAAGCATTTCTTTCACTCTGGACATACGGTCCATGGCCCATATCTTTGTCCGGTCCTTCGTCATGAATCAGACCAGTTTCTTGCATTGTATGATAAATAATATCAACTGCACCTTCGACATATCGTTCCTGATCTGTATCCTCGATACGAAGCATAAAATCTCCGTCTTCATGCTTTGCGATCAAATAAGCATATAATGCTGTACGCAGATTACCTACATGCATTCTTCCTGTAGGACTTGGTGCAAATCTAGTTCTTACTTTAGCCATTTTCTATTCTTCTCCTAATTCCTTTAATATTTTCTCCAATGTAACATCTACTCGTTCGGACACAAGAATGTCTGCATACTGATCTGAGAAATGAGGATCCGGGTTAACTACAATCAACTTATCTCCTTCATAATAATTAATCAGTTGTGTACATAGATACGTCTTTAAATTTGTTCCAAGAACGAGCAATACATCTGCTTTTTGAACTTCATTAGCCGCTTTGGTGATAACTGCATTGTCCACCTTTTCACCCATCAGACATACGCCCGGACGAATCGGTGTATTACACTCTGTACATAATGGTACTCTCTTTGCTTCCCGGATATATTCTACCGGATACTTCTTTCCACAGTGTGGGCAATAATTCTCATAAACATTGCCATGAAGATCTATGACATTCTCACAGCCTGCTCTCGTCGGCAATCCAAAAACACGCCTTGTGATGATCATTTGAAAAAGCCCCCGCTTTTCCAGTTCTGCCATCTCCAAGTAGCCTTTTCCCGGTGGTATATCAAGCGCACTTAAAAGTTCATTTCGATAAAAATCAAAAAACTGTGGTTTTCTGGTAGAATAAAATGCACTGGAAAACATCTCATCTGCAGAATACCCATACTTTTGTTCAATATCATAGGATTCTTCTCCGTCACGGATAGCTGGATAGCCATTCTCTAACAGCATCTCAAATCCGCTGAGAACTGTTGTATATTTACTTTCTTTCAAAATCTTCAACAGATCCTTTCCTACCATAAAAACACCTCCTAGTTTTTTATCCACAGATAATTTTATCACACATTCACATGGTTCTTCAACCTTTTCCGCTTTCTCTTTGCTCTCCAATAACGAAGTCGGAATGTATCTCTCGGAATTGAAACAACAAAAATAATTCCAAGTACTATAGCGAATGCTACCTTTACTGCTTCCAGACCTTTCATTGCAGCCATTGACAACTGCCCGGTCACTAAATAATATGCCGTATAATAAATACCTGCTCCCGGCACAAGTGGAATAATGCCAGAAATCAAAAATATCGTAATCGGACATTTTTTTCGAACTGTAAAAATTCTAGATATCAATACCACTGCCAGTGTTCCTATAAAAGAAGCAAGTGCTACCGTTGTCACACGACACATCACAAGATATAAAATCCACCCTGACATACCTGTAATTCCACAAGCTGTATAGTACCGTTTTGGTACGTTAAATAAAATCGCATAAGCTAATGTTGCAAGAAACGATTCTACGATTGCAAGAATTGTATCTGTTATCATCGTAACACTCCTCCCATTATTGTATTATAAATACTCAATGTCACTCCAACGCCAATTGCAATATATACAAACACAAGTAATGCATCTACCATACGAACAAGACCTGACAGGAAATCTGTATCTGCAATATCTCGAATAGCATTGACAAATGCCACTCCGGGAATCATCGGCATAATTGCTCCAACCATCATGCCATCCAGCCTTAACATCTGACACCCCGGTATATGCATCATAAAAATTGCAAGAAGTGTCATGATCACTCCTCCCCCTATATTGATGATGATTTTAGAAATGTTATGTTTTCCTGCAAACAATACCCATACATAAGATAAAAAACCAATTACAAAAGCCGCTATCGCTTCCGGCACTGTTGACCCCAACATAAGCGCAAATGTTCCACTGGCAAGTCCTGCCGCTCCATACTGAAACCATGGATTTTTCGGAGGTATCTTTTCAATTTCATCCAGTCTTTTTTCAGCCTCTTCTAATTTCACTCGCCCTGCTGAAATCTCCCTGGACAGTTCGTTTACTTCTGCCACAATTCCAAGATGTGAAGAAGAAAGTGGAACATGATTCACTTTTGTATATGCTTCTTTATTCTCATTCTCTGCACTCACAAAAATGCCATGACTCATTGAGAAAATATCAACTTGATTCACATGAAAACGAGCACAGATTCTTTTTATTGTCTCTTCTACACGAAAGATTTCTCCGCCATTCTTCAATAAAATGCGTCCTGCGCGCATAGACATATCTACAACCCTTTTTACATCCAATACCGAATCCAGATTTTTCTTAAGATAGATCATATCTGTAAGTTGAATTCCATTTTCATAAATAGGCTGTCTGTAATGATCCACAAAAAAGTTTACAACAATATGAGAATTCACAAATCCACATTTTTTATAAAATTCTAATGTGTTCGTATTATTACCCGTACCAACATACATAACATCACAGGAAGTACTATAATATTCCGAAAGATAATTGACCATATATGAGCCATATCCTTGTCTTTGATAATCCTCGGCTGTCACAAGATTCTTTAATTCACACCGCTTATTTTTCATCTGTTCAACAACACCGATCGTAAGCACTTCACCGGCATCTTCTAAAACAAACATATCACTTTTATCCAGATAACGTCTGATCATATCTTCCTGCGGATCTGCTATAAGGAGCATATCAAGATAACTATCTTTATCTTCTACAATCTGTCTAATTTCCATATGGTCATCTCCCTCTTCATTATCTAAGCAATTCATTACAAAATTACTATTAATTAAAATAGCATCAATATACTCTTCTAAAAATATTCCGTATACTGACGCTATTATATCATTGGATTTATAAAATAGATAGTTGTTTTTTTATATATACAATTTCATTTACACCTTAACGAATTCTACGTTGCGGTATGCATGCAATACTTCCATCTTTATAATACAAGATTCCTGCCTCACTGTAATAAACAGGATTTCCATCTGCCACCTCAATAAAATTTACATTTTTCATAGAATCAAATGCCCCATTATCGATATTACTGATATTCGCAGGAATCCAGATTTCTGTAATTTCATTTCTTAGCGTATTGTCTAAATTTTCTATTGCACTTGCACGAATCCCTTTACAACGTATATCAGTCGGAAATACAAGTAAACCATCAGATCCCCCACTTGTTATTTCAAACACATAGCCTTCATCGTCTATTTTCATTCCCCGGACTTCAAGATAAGTTGAGTCCTCTTCCATTTCTTTCTTAGTATTTAAGTCCATTTCTATAGTTGTTATACCCTTAGCAGGATCCGTCGAATTAATTATTGGATTTGACATAATCGAACCATGATCACAAACGTCCTCAGAATTTCCTATTCTGCCATCTACTTTCAACGCAGTCTGTTCAGTTTTTATCAAAGAATTCACCTGAATTCTCATTCTTTGCATATCTGCTATACTACTGCCTGACATCACCTTACCAATAATATTCTTTCCAATTTTCACACTCTTAAAACTACTATAGATATCACCAGAATATACATTACAAGAAGCAAATGCTGTCGGTTCACAATTTACATTCTTTCCCATGGCGCTAATCTCTTTTGCTGTATTAAGATTTGTACAGCAGGTGAAATAATTTATATTTCCAAGCATCATAGTTACAATTGCTATATACATCAATGTGAACCTTTCGATTTTTCTTAAATTTCTCTTTAGAATACGCTCCATATTCTCCGTACCTCTCTTCTTAGCTCGTCTTTTTGTCCATTATAATATAAGACTACTAAAAATGACACAAAAAGGAAGTGGCAACTTGCCACACTATTTCACTTGACAAGTTACCACTTCCTTTTATTCATATACACCTTAAATCAACTATAATTAGTTAATATATCCGGCTTTCTTAAGCTCTTCATGAGCTTTCTCAAGGTTTGCATCTGATACACGAATGATCGGTCCTGTACAACCCATTCCGCTCTCTGCATAGATATTGATCTTCCATAATGCTTTTACGGCATCCTCAAGATCCATTACTTCGATTCCTGCGATCTGTGCTGTTACGATCTCCTTCGGCGGCTCTTTTACATCCTCTTCTGCTGCAGCTGGTTTTGCTGCTGCTTTTCTTGCATCCAGGATCTGTTTTAAGCCTGCTTTCTTTGCTGCTGCAAATTCTGCTTTTGCTACCTCGAATACTTTGCTTCTTACAAGCTGTGCTGCGTAACGGATTGCTCCTGCAATGACAGGTGCTCCACTGGCTCTTGATACGATCATGACTAACTGCTCATATCCTTCACCGATTCCTGGTCCGTATCCGTATCCAGTTGCTTCAAAGCTTCCGCCTGTTGCTGCGGATGAAAGCATCTTGACCATGATGTTTCCTGTCAGGGAATCTGTTACCATGATATCTGGTGTTCCCTGAAGCACATCATTTCCTCTCATTACGCATCCACCGTCTGCTCTTGCGGACTCTGCGAATGTGATATCATATCCGTTCTCCTGAAGTTCTTTCAGAGCTTTCTCTGTCTGACGCGCTCCGTCTACATTCAGGATTCCGACTGTAGGATGCTCGATTCCACATGTTTTAGCTGCAATGATTCCGTAGATTGTGTTCTTGATCATACCTTCGATACGATCTGCACTGGATGTTCCTGTTGTATTTGCTACGAACATCTCTCTTCCCTTTGCCGGTGTCACTACTCGTCCTACTGTAGATACTCCGATCGGGAATGGGAAGTGCATGGTAACTGCTCCGTCTACTTCTCCATTTGCAAGCATCTCTTCCATCTTCTTGTGGCCTTCTTCGTCATCTGCAACTTTTACAGTTGTAACTCCCTCTGCCTCAAGTGATCCGATATAATATACATCAACGCCATCTTTTGCTGCCATCAGGGCTGCTTCCATGGCATTCTCTTCTCCATGTTCGCTTCCCATTCCGGTTAATGCGATCTTTGGTCTCTTTCCATAGCTTCCGCTCTCAAGACCCTGTGCCATCTCCAGGAATGTTTCTGCGATCATTTTTTCCATATTTGCCATCTTTACCACCCCTTACTCTGCTATCAGAGTAGCAGCGAATTCTTTCATTGCCTTAGCGATGAGTCCCTTTACTTCGTCCTCAGATACTCCGGCTGCAGCTTCTTCCTGTGCCTTTGTATTTCCATGGATCACGAAAGATACTCCATCGAACAGGTTTGTCATTCTTCCAAGGAACAGACTTCCTTTTCCGATGATCATTGCATTCTTGATCTTTCCTTCCAGAATGTCTTCTCTTGCAAATCCTACATATGGTACTCCTGATGGGATATGTCCCTGTGTCGGTGCCCATCCTGTAAGTCCGTGTTTTGCCGGGAACTCTGCGATCTCTTTACGGTCGAGCTCTCCTCTCTTAACTGCAAGGGCTGCGATCATCTTGTAGTTAGCAAGCGGTACATCTCCTGCTCCTGCCGGTTTTGTGATATCCGGATTCTGCAT
>CAKRCL010000052.1 GCA_934307335.1 uncultured Dorea sp.
AGAGGTGCGCAGTAGAAGTATGTCATGCAATTGCATGACGCGCACCTCGCAGCAAGAATGCCGAGGCATTCTTGAATGTATCCGGCGAAAAAATACCAATCCCTTTGTTTTTTGTATTATCGGATAATTATTCTTCTATTATATGCACTTCCAGGTAATCGAAATCTATGGAATCTACAAAGTTATCCTGATGGAAGCGTGTCTTGGCATGTCTTTGAAAATCTGCAATGTTGGAATCCAGCCAGATTGGATTACTTAAGTCAAATTCGCGGCAGACTTCATTGATCGCATGAAAAATCTTATGTGTGCGGGTATCATCGTTATCGACTTCGATTACCGTATCCCGCAGCATTCGGTTATCTTTAAATTCTTTTGCCCATAATCGGAACATAGAAAGTCCTCCTTATATCAGTTACATTTGATAAGTCTATTACATATCGATGACATTTCCATCCAGATCTTTCCAGATAAATTTCTGGTCATATATGATATATCCATGAGCAGAATTTTCTTTTGGAATAGAAACAGACCCAGGATTCATATAAATAAAATCGCCCATATCTTGATTTGCCGGGATGTGGGTGTGACCGTTCAGGAGAATATCTCCTTTTTTCAACATCGGTGGATTTGCCGGATTATGGTGATGACCGTGAGTTGCAAAAATAGTGTGACCGTCTAATTCAATAAAGCAATAGTCTGCAAGGATTGGAAAATCCAGAACCATCTGGTCGACTTCGGTATCACAGTTGCCGCGTACACATAAAAGTTCTTCTTTCATAGCGTTTAACATAGCGATAACGGCTTTAGGATTATAATCTTTCGGAAGGTCATTGCGAGGACCGTGATAAAGAATATCGCCTAATAACAATAACTTATCCGCTTTTTCTTTTTTGTATGCGTCAATCATTTTTTCGCAGTAATAGGCAGAGCCGTGTATATCAGATGCAATCATTAATTTCATAAGTTAAATTCCTCCGAAATGCGCTAGATATTTATTTTTGTATTTCTACAGACGGATTATAGCACAAAAGCGGGCAGTCGTGTATAATTATGATAAATTCGAGTGGATTTTAAACAGAAGGGAATGGAATTATGGAAAACGAAGTACTTAAAATATATGAATATGCGGAGCAGACGATAGAGATTTCGCTTGTAAAGGAAGAGGAAATACCTGTGATGCTGGAACTGATGAATACAATATATCAGGAGCTCCCGGACAAGAGCTGGTTTAGCATGGACAGCGAAGAGAATCTTATACGATATATGTCAACTTCCGGGTTTGCTTTAAAAGCTCAGGTATTTGGGAGAGATGGACAAGGAAAATTGGCAGCAGTCTTTGTGGCCCGGACGTCAGAACTTGGGGAAGAAAATCATGGAAAATATATGAATTTAAAGGAAAAAGATCTTGAACGTGTTGCGCATATGGAGATTGCAATGGTAGATAAAAAATTTCGAGGGAGAGGACTGCAAAAGAAATTGATGGAAGTTGCAGAAGATCGTTTGGAACTTTTGGGATTTCGTTGGCTTATGGGGACAGCTCATCCGGAAAATGTATATAGTGTACATAATTTTCAGAAGCTGGGATACGAAATCGTGGCAGAAGCGTTGAAATACGGTGGGTTCCCGAGATATGTTTTCTGTAAAGAAATATAAAAATATCCAGAAAATAAATGTGAAAAAGAATCATTTGTTTTCTGGATATTTTCTAATTTTGAATATTAGTTGTCAGATTCCCAACGTCCCGAAGCTCCACATGGAAGGATTAGTCCGGAGCTTGTGACTGGAAGTCCGATTTCCTGAGAGTCTACATGTCCGTGGAAAGATTTTAATTCAGTTCCCAACATATATGTCAGAACAGCAGGAGCAAGTCCTGTTGTATAAGAGTTGATCAGGAAAAAGAGCGGGTTATCAGAAAGAATCTGAGTACATAACTTAATCAGCGGATGAATCGCATCTTCAATTTTCCAGATTTCACCTTTTGGTCCGCGTCCATAGGAAGGAGGATCCATGATGATAGCATCATAATGATTGCCACGGCGAATCTCGCGCTCTACAAATTTTACACAATCATCGACAAGCCAGCGGATAGGTTTGTCGGACAGTCCGGAAGATGCTGCATTTTCTTTCGCCCATGCGACCATTCCCTTGGATGCGTCTACGTGTGTGACATGAGCACCGGCAGCTGCTGCGGCAAGAGTAGCACCTCCGGTGTAAGCAAACAGGTTCAGGACTTTAACCGGGCGCCCGGCGTTACGAATCTTCTCTCCGAACCAGTCCCAGTTTGTTGCCTGCTCTGGGAAAAGCCCGGTATGTTTGAAACTGAACGGCTTTAAATTGAAGGTAAGCTCTCCATAATGAATCTGCCATTGCTCTGGAAGATTGAAAAATTCCCATTCGCCGCCGCCTTTTTTGCTGCGGTGATAATGACCGTTCATATGCTTCCAGCCTTTTTCTTTTTTTGGAGTGTCCCAGATGACCTGCGGGTCTGGACGTACCAAAGTGTATTCGCCCCAGCGTTCCAGCTTTTCGCCGCCACTGCAGTCGATAACTTCATAATCTTTCCATTTATCTGCAATCCACATAATAATAAAACTCCTTTAAGTATCTGTTAAAATCATCAATAGATATCATAAGTTTAGCATAGAGAACGTTTATTTTCAATTATAGATATTTTCTATATATATAAACATTTATTATAAAACACAATTTGAAGATATGCGAGAATCTTCTTATAATATAAGGAGGAGGAGTAGCATTATGTTTATTGATACACACATGCATGAAATGACATATTCACCGGACAGTTTTTTAAAGCTGGATGAGATGGTGAGAATCGGACGGGAGAAAGGGCTTGGAGCGCTTTGCATTACGGATCATGACAGTATGGGATTAAAAGACTATGCAGCGGAATATACAGAGCGGACAGGTTTCCCGATTTTTGTAGGAATTGAATTCTATTCACTGCAAGGTGATATTGTTGCATTTGGAATTGACGATTATCCAAAAGAGAGAATTCCTGCGCAGGAATTTATTGATCTTGTGAAAGCACAGGGAGGAGTTTGCTTTGCGGCTCATCCGTTCCGCAATAATAATCGTGGCCTGGAAGAGAATCTGGCAACTGTTCGTGGCTTGGATGGCGTAGAAGTGCTGAATGGCAGTACGTCTTTTGCTGCCTGCATGAAAGCTGCAGCTTATGCAAGACAGTATGGATATTTTACTCTTGGCTCCAGTGATTGTCATGTGCCGGAGAAAGTCGGTGTGTGTGCGACATATTTTCCGAATGAAGTGAGAACGATGGATGAATTTCTGACAGAATTTAAAAAGGGGCAGATGAAGCCGGCATATTATGTTCAAGGCGGTTATCGGGTTCTGGAAGTTCAAAATAATGACAAAAAAATTCAAAATAGTATAAAAATACCATTTACCTTTCCGGCTATAAGTGATAGTATGTATCTATAGTTTGCGTAAGAAATGGTATATTTAAATAAAAGAAAGGTGGAAATATACAATGATTACAGTTAACGCAATGGGAGATAACTGCCCGATTCCGGTAATCAAGACAAAAAAAGCAATGGAGGCTTTGACAGGACCGGAGACAATCGAAGTTTTAGTAGACAATGAGATTGCAGTACAGAATGTAACTAAGATGGCTGCAAGTGCAGGTGGAAAAGTTACATCTGAGAAGAAAGCTGAGAAAGAGTATGTTGTTACAATCGAGATGGAAGGAGCAATGGCAGCAGATGTAGAAGCAGACGATGATAATACAGTTGTTGTAGTAAGCTCTGACCGTATGGGTTCAGGTAATGACGAGCTTGGTAAAGTCCTGATCAAAGGATTTATTTTTGCTGTAACTCAGCTTGATAAATTACCAAAAACTATGCTTTTCTACAATGGAGGAGCAACACTTACAACTGAAGGTTCAGATTCATTAGAAGATCTGAAATCTCTGGAAGCACAGGGAGTAGAGATTATGACATGTGGAACATGTCTTGATTACTATGGCTTAAAAGATAAGCTTGCAGTAGGCTCTGTGACGAATATGTACAGTATTGTTGAGACACAGGCAAAAGCTACAAAGATTATTGCACCATAAGCGCGCGAAGGGGCGTGCCAGGCTGTCATGGGGGACAGTTCTGGAATTACGAGATTGGTATGAAGAGAAAGGAGCCTTCTGTTGTGACGAGATGGAAAGCTCCTTTCCTTTGTATATATACGCAGAATCATGTAAGCTGTGTGACAGCGAATGATTTATGCATTTAAGTAAACTGATAAAAATGTATTAACATTGAGGAGGAATTAAGAAAAATGAAAACTAATGTCAAGTTGACTAGCTTAAGCAAGACTTCGGGGTGAGCGGCTAAAATAGGTCCGGAGACCCTTGCTCAGGTACTGAGTAAGCTGCCAAAATTTCAGGATGATAAGTTAATAGTAGGAATAGAGACGTCCGACGACGCAGCCATTTATAAGGTCACTGACGATATCGCTATGATACAGACGGTTGATTTTTTCACTCCGATTGTTGATGATCCATATATGTTCGGACAAATCGCTGCAGCCAATTCATTGAGTGATGTATGGGCTATGGGCGGTGAACCGGCGGTGGCACTTAATATTGTTGGATTCCCGAACTGTCTGGATCCGGCAATTCTGGGTGATATACTGGCCGGTGGTGCAGATAAGGTAAAAGAAGCGGGTGCAGTGCTGGTAGGCGGACATTCCGTACAGGATGATGAGCCTAAGTATGGACTTTGCGTATCAGGATTTGTACACCCGGATAAGATATTTAAGAACTATGGATGCAGACCTGGAGATGTTCTGGTGTTGACAAAGCAGATTGGAAGTGGAGTGGTCAATACAGCAATCAAAGCTGATATGGCATCTGCTTCTGCAATTAATGAGGCACAGACGGTCATGGCATCACTGAATAAACTTGGAAAACAGGTCGTCGAGAAATATGATGTATCAGCCTGTACAGATATTACAGGATTTGGACTTCTCGGACATTGCGTAGAGATGGCATCAGCCAGTGAAGTGACTTTCGATATTAACGTCCGTGATATTGAATATTTTGCAGATGCAATTGACTATGCGAAGATGGGACTTGTTCCGGCGGGAGCTTATAAGAACCGCGGATATTCCATTGATCAAGTCGAAGTTGGACATGTAGAAGAATTCTACCTGGATCTTCTGTATGATCCGCAGACATCAGGTGGACTGCTGATGAGTGTGGCACCGGATAATCTTCAGGATATGCTTGCAGATTTCCGTGCAGCTCGTATGGACACAAAGGTTTCTATTATTGGAAAAGTGGCAGAAAAGAGCGACAAATTGATTCGTCTGTATTAGTCAGATGAGGAAAAGAATAACAAGGGGAACAAAAAGTTATGAATAAGAATATGTTATACCGCAGCATTCCAAAAGTGGATGTATTGTTGGAAGACCCGGAAATCCAAGGGCTGATTGAAACATATAGTAGAGATACTGTAGTAGAGTCCATTCATACAGAGATGGATGCACTGAGAAAATATATCGGCATATGTGAAGATGAAGAAAAGGCAAAAGAACAGATTACGCATCTGATTGCGAATGTCACGAAGACTGTAACTGCTATGCATACACCGAATATGCGTTCCGTTATCAATGGGACAGGAACGATTCTGCATACCAATCTTGGACGTGCACCAATCAGTCAGAAGCATATGAATCGGATTGCACAGATTGCAACGGGGTATTCTAATCTGGAATACAATCTGGAAGCTGGAAGACGTGGTGAAAGATATTCTCATTTTGAAAAATTACTCTGTAAGATTACAGGTGCAGAGGCGGCTATGGCAGTGAATAATAATGCTGCAGCTGTTATGCTTATTTTAAGTTCCCTTGCAAAAGGCGGCGAGGTAGTTGTATCTCGCGGTGAGCTTGTTGAAATTGGTGGAAAGTTCCGGATCCCGGATGTTATGGAACAAAGTGGAGCTACACTGGTGGAAGTCGGAACAACGAACAAGACTCATTATGATGATTATGAGAATGCGATTACAGAAGAGACGAAAGCTCTTTTGAAAGTGCATACAAGTAATTATAGAATCGTAGGATTTACAGATACAGTGGCTATTGATGAATTAATCCCGATTGCAAAAGAACATAATCTTCCGGTTGTGGAAGATTTAGGAAGCGGCGTTCTGATCGATCTGAGCAAATATGGAATCACTTATGAGCCGACTGTTCAGGATTCTATCAGAAAAGGCGCGGATGTTGTTTGCTTCAGCGGTGATAAACTGCTTGGAGGACCGCAGGCTGGAATTATCATTGGTAAGAAAAAATATATCGACATGATGAAAAAGAACCAGCTCACCCGTGCACTGCGAATTGACAAATTTACAGCAACAGCATTGGAATTAGTGCTTCAGGAATATTTATCTGAGGAGAAAGCTATTCAGAATATTCCGGTACTTAAGATGATCACAAAGAGTTATGACGAGACGGTTGCTGATGCAAAGTCATTAAAACGTATGCTCCAGAGAGCGAAGATGCCGGCAGCCTATGAAGTTGTTGATTGTGAATCTCAGATTGGTGGAGGTTCACTTCCACTGGAGCGAATTCCGAGTGCAGCAGTTGCAATTCATCCGGAAAAAATCAGTGTTCCTGAGCTTGAGGAGCGCATGAGACATTTACCGGTTCCGGTTATCCCAAGAACGGTGAATGACACGATTCTTCTGGATGTGAGAACGATGGATAAAGATGCAATGGCGCTTGCTGTAAAAGAATTAAAAGAGATGGATATATTAGAGGAAAAGAACCTTTAATAGAGACAATTAGGAGTATAGAGACAGATGAAGAATATAATCATTGGTACAGCCGGACATATCGATCATGGAAAGACAACATTGATCAAAGCGCTAACGGGAAGAAATACAGACCGCTGGGAGGAGGAACAAAAGAGAGGAATCACCATTGATCTGGGATTTACTTATTGTGACCTTCCTGGAGGAGACCGCGCAGGAATTATCGATGTTCCGGGACATGAGAGATTTATCAATAATATGGTGGCCGGAGTTGTGGGAATGGATCTGGTGCTTCTTGTGATTGCGGCGGATGAAGGAATTATGCCGCAGACAAGAGAACATATGGATATCCTGCATCTTCTTGGAATTGAGAAGAGCATTATTGTTCTCAACAAATGTGATATTGTTGATGAAGAGTGGCTGGAACTGGTGGAAGAAGAAGTACGCGAGGAGTTAAAGGGAACATTTTTGGAAAAAGCACCTGTATGTAAGGTGTCAGCAGCAACAGGTCAGGGGCTGGATGAATTAATTCAGACTATTGAATATATGACAAGAGACGAAGTTGTGGCGAAAGATGTAAATACAATTCCAAGACTTCCGATTGACCGGGCATTTACGTTATCTGGATTCGGTACAGTTATTACAGGTACACTTGTATCAGGTACGATTCGTAAAGAGGATACATTGGAGATGTATCCGATTGGGAAAGAGTGCAAGATTCGAAGTATTCAGGTACATGGGCAGGATAAGAAAGAATGTTATGCCGGACAGCGTGTGGCAATCAATCTGTCAAATGTTAAGAAAAAAGAGATCCACAGGGGTTGTGTGCTGGCACCGCCGGCAAGTATGAAAAATACAGACCTGCTGGATGTAAAATTAAATATGTTAGATTCTTCTATGAGAGTACTGACGAATCATACAAGATTACATTTCTTTACGGGCACGAGCGAGATTTTGTGTCGTGCAGTCCTTCTTGATAAAGAAGAACTTGGACCGGGTGAGAGCGGATATGTTCAGCTTAGGCTGGAGGAAGAAATTGCAGTTCGAAGAGGAGATAAGTTCGTGGTGCGTTTTTATTCACCGATGGAGACAATAGGTGGAGGTGTGATCCTTGAACCAAATCCGGGAGTGAAAAGAAGATTTCAGAAAGACGTAATTGAAGAACTTAAGAGAAAAGAGTCTGGTTCTTCTGCGGATGTAATTGAACTTCATATAAAAGAACATGGTGATACGATGATCACTGCAGCGGAACTTGCAAAATTGACGGCATTGTCTATGGATGAAGTGAATCAGGATATAGAAGAATTGAAAGAGAATGGGCAGATCTATGTATTCCCGATGAAAAAGGATACATTTGCATGGCATGCAGACTCAAAACGTGCAGCGCTTCAGATGGTGGTGAAAAATCTTGAGGCTTATGAACGTGAGAATCCATACCGTTATGGAATGAAAAAGGCAGAAGTGCAGATGACGCATTTTAAAGGGATGAAACCAAATGTGTTTGACAAGGTTGTAGAGCTGTTAGAGGCTGAGGGATATGTGAAACGAGTTGGTGAATTTTTGTGTACACCTCAGTTTGAGATAAAGAAGGATGAGACATATGACAAAATAGCGAAGACCGTGCTTGGTACATTTGAAAATGCGAAATATGACTTTGCAAAGTATTCAGAGATTGATTTTGGAAAGACGCCAAGAGCAACTGCAGATGATGTTCTGAATGTATTGTTGGTCGAGGGTAAAGTGGTAAAAGTTGCGGATGATATGTATACAGTTACGGAATACATGAATGAGGCAAAACGTATCATTCAGGAAAAATTAGCAGAAGATCCGGTGATTACGATTGCCCAGGTGCGTGATATATTTGCGACCAGCAGAAAAAGTGCGAAGCCTATTTTGGAATATATGGACAGCATCAAGGTTACCAAGAAAGTCGGAGCGGAAAGTGAAAGGGTAGCATACTGATGAATTTAAAACAATTAGAAGCTTTCGTACAGGTATCTGAAAGCGGCAGCTTTTCAAAGGCTGCCAAGGAACTTTTTTTGACGCAACCAACGATCAGTGCACACATTTCTTCTTTGGAGAAAGAATTGAATGTACGGTTGTTCATAAGGAATACAAAAGAAGTAAGCTTATCGGATGATGGAAAGGATTTGTATCGTTATGCGAAACAGATTACAGATCTTGAAAAGGCAATAGAAGAGCGGTTTTATATGGATAACGAAGAAGGAAAGCATTTTATTACGATTGCGGCATCGACGATACCGGCACAGTATCTTCTGCCGAAGGTACTGATGTGTTACAGGGAACGTTATCCGAAAGAACAGATAAAAATTATAGAGACAGACAGTAGCGAAGTGGTTACGCAGGTCGTAGACCACATGGTGGACGTTGGGTTCACTGGTACTGTTCTTGAAAAGAAGCATTGTAAATATATACCGTTTTATAAGGATGAGCTTGCAGTTATCACACCAGATACACCGGAGTACAGGAAATTAAAGGAAGAAAATCCAGATGATATCAGATGGATCAGAAGAAAGCCTTTGATTTTGAGAGAGGAAGGTTCTGGCACGAGAAAAGAAGCGGAAAAACAGTTAAAAAATGCAGGAATTCCGATAGAGACTTTGGATATTATTGCGAGTATAGCGAATCAGGAGACGATAAAGAAATCTGTAAAGCAAGGTATGGGAATTACAGTACTTTCAAAACTTGCAGCTGAGGATGAAGATAGATTGCTTACATTTCCGATACCGGGAGCGGACGAAGGAAGAGATATCAATCTAGTCTATAATAAAAATTATCAAATGACAAGATCGGCAGATCGATTTATCCGCATCGTAAAAGAAGTGTATGACATAGAATAATCTGTGGCTATGAAAAAATATATAGAAGCGATGAAAGGGGATATTAGCGTGATATATATGGATAATGCAGCGACAACAATGCATAAGCCAAAGGCAGTTATAGATGCAGTTGTGGCAGCGATGAGTTCGATGGGAAATGCTGGACGAGGTGCGAATGAAGCGTCTCTCAGTGCATCAAGAATTATTTATGATACAAGAGAAAAGCTGGCTAAATTATTTGGGGCAGAGAATCCGAAACAGATTGTGTTTACGATGAATTCTACGGAGAGTCTCAATATTGCGATCAAAGGGCTAATTGAGCCGGGAGATCATGTGATCACTACAATGGTGGAGCATAATTCTGTTCTCAGACCACTTTATGAGATGGAAGAACGAGGGGCAGAGCTTACAATTATAAAAGCGGACAAGCAGGGTAATTTTTCGCTGGAAGATATGGAAGCTGCGATTACACCGAAGACAAAAGCGATTGTGTGTACAAATGGTTCTAATCTTACGGGAAATTATGTAGATGTTGCAGCTGTTGGAGAGGTTGCACACAGACATGGTGTGCTTTTGATTGTAGATGCATCACAGACAGCAGGAGTATTTCCGATTGATGTGCAGAAGATGCATATTGATGTGCTCTGCTTTACTGGACATAAAGGATTACTTGCACCTCAGGGAACCGGTGGATTATATGTAAGGGAAGGACTTGCGGTAAAGCCTCTTTTAAGTGGCGGAAGTGGAGTTCAGACTTATAAAAAGAAACATCCGGTAGAGATGCCAACAGCTTTGGAAGCAGGAACTTTGAATGGACATGGTATTGCGGGATTAAATGCAGCACTTTCTTATATAGAAGAAACAGGAATTGATGCAATCAGAGAAAGAGAACAAGAACTGATGTGGAAATTCTATGAAGGTGTAAAAGACATACCCAATGTCACCGTATATGGAGATTTTAGTTCAAAGAACAGATGCGCGATTGTTTCTTTAAATATTGGTGATTACGATTCTGCTGAAGTGAGTGATGAATTACTTACGGAATATGGAATCTCTACAAGACCTGGCGGACATTGTGCACCACTCGCGCACGAAGCACTTGGAAATGTAGAACAAGGTGCTGTCAGATTTAGCTTTTCTCATTATAATACGGATGAGGAAGTAGAGACAGCGATTCGTGCAATTGCAGAACTTGCACAGGATGAGGAGTAAAGGTTCGGTGGAACCGGAAGTAGAAAAGGAAGACACGGATGAGAAAAAAAGAATTGAAGCTAGTTGTTACTTTCCATACAACTGCAGATGCAATGGCAATGGAAAAAGCATGCAAAGAAAATAATACACCAGGCAGAATTATTCCTGTTCCAAGAGCAATCTCAGCAGGATGTGGACTTTCCTGGTGCGCAGCACTTGATGAGAGAGAAGAAATCATTGCTATGATGGAGAAAGTTGGAATCGAGCCGGAAGATTTACATGAATGTCTGGTATAAAAGAAAATAAAAAACTGATATAAAAAAATACAATAAATGCTTGTAAAATATCGAAATATGTGATATTCTATCATAGCGTGATTGATACGTGTAAATTTAATACGGGGGTAGTTGGGTAACTGGTGTGCCTCCTAGTCTTCAAAACTAGTGTGGGGCGTTAAGAGCGTCCCGGGTGGGTTCGATTCCCACATGCCTCCGCCAAAAGAGAGGTTCAGATCCATTGTGAAAACAATGGATCTTTTTTTACCCTATATACCACATCTATAAATTGTAAGAAAATACAGTTTTTTATATAAAAAAACGTCAAAACATGTAGTTGTGTATGTGAATGGATTGTTTTGAAATTTAAAAAGAGAAAAAACAGGGGAAATAAATTACAAGATACTTCGAAAAAATACATGAAGTTACAAAAAATGAAAAAAGGGGTAATCTGGATAGATAAGTAATGAAAAATATCGGTAAATTAACTAAAAGAATAGGGAATGCTAGTTTGTATTTGACAGATTGTATAAAAATACAAAAAACAAAGGATTTTAGTTGACTAAAGCGGAAACAGGTGGTATATTATAAACAACTTAAAGATGCATACATCAATGGCGGTGATCCTTAATAAGAATATTGAAGATGGCTGCTATTATATTTTAAAACATGTTTAAGTTAAACGACAACTTAGGTTGTTATTGCAGTTAAGCTGTCGCCGACTGTTTCCCCCAAGAATAGTCTTGCAACGGTAAACTCCAATTTAAAATATATACTTCCTCTTTAGAGGAGCATTCCCCAGCTTTGTATATAATAACAAACTGCAATGCAACGAGGAAAACCTCTCAATGACATACCAAAAAGAAAGGGCACGACATGAGCAGATGTCGTGCTTTTTCTTTTCTTCTATATAAGATCAGGAGAATACGGACCGCAAAGTATTTTTTTAGAATGCTTACAGAAAAAGTTACTATTATATATAGAAGAAACGAAAAAAATATGCACAAACCTTGAAAATTGATATGCTCCCCATATGGTAGACAATGGAAATATCCAAAAATCTATCATATGAGGAGCATATTTTTATGTCTAGG